>CAMDVY010000047.1 GCA_945878745.1 Klebsiella pneumoniae
GAGTGCCGCAGTGCGTCGACATGTCGGCCAACAACTCCGACCCCCAGCCCTCGCCTTCCGGCAGGTCGTCATGCGTACAGCCGAGGTAGCTGCAGAACTCCTCCGCCCCCTTGTGCGCGGGGTGATAGTATTCAATTATGGGGGCAACCACAGGTGCGGCACTGGCCAGATGCGGTGGTAGCTTGGCGCGATTTTCGGGATCGAGGGTTTGGGTCAGGTCGATAAGGCGGGTCATGGTCAGCCTCCTGTCTTGTTGTGTACATGTCCGCAGCTCGGCGACCAGTTTCGCGCCTGACTAGCCCGCCTGGTTCGACTTGAGCCTCAAACATTGAACCTGAAGTGCATGACATCCCCATCCTGCACAACATATTCCTTGCCTTCCAGACGCCAACGGCCCGCATCTTTCGCACCCTGCTCGCCCCCATGCGTCACAAAGTCGTCATACCCGATCACTTCGGCGCGAATGACGCCCTTTTCAAAATCCGTGTGGATGACCGCCGCCGCCTGTGGCGCGCGTGCGCCAATCCGAACAGTCCAGGCTCGCACTTCCTTTGGTCCTGCCGTGAAGTACTGCTGCAGTCCCAACAGTCGATGTCCGGCGCGAATCACCCGGTTTAAACCAGGTTCTTCTATGCCCAGCGCCTCGAGAAATTCCTGTCGTTCTTCATCGATCAGTTCAGAGACTTCTGCTTCAATCTTGTTGCAGATCGGAACCACTTCAGCTCCTTCACTGGCTGAGATCGCACGCACCTCATCCAGCAACGGATTGTTCTCGAAACCATCTTCCGCCACATTGGCGATATACATCACTGGCTTCGCAGTAATCAGGTGAAGTTCGCGCAGCAGAAGCCGCTCGTGATCATCCAGCTGCATGGTCCGGACGGCCAGCCCGCGCTCGAGACTGTCCTGCACACGCTCGAGTAATGCCGCCAGTACTTTGGCATCCTTGTCTCCGGAGTTGGCAACACGACGAGCGCGATCCTTGACCTTGGCAACGGTTTCAAGATCCGCAAGTGCGAGTTCCGTATTGATGATCTCGATGTCGCTCTTTGGCGAGATCGCTCCAGCGACGTGAATGATGTTCTCGTCCTGAAAGCAGCGCACAACATGGGCGATGGCCTGGGTCTCCCGAATGTGTGCGAGGAACTGGTTACCCAGACCTTCACCTTGAGACGCCCCCGCGACCAGACCGGCGATATCCACAAATTCCATGCTCGCGGGAATCACCTTCTGCGGTTTGACGATTGCTGCCAGCCTGTCCAGACGTGGATCAGAAACCGGGACGATTCCCGTGTTCGGATCAATCGTGCAAAAAGGGAAGTTCTCCGCAGCAATCCCAGCACGGGTCAGCGCATTGAAGAGCGTGGACTTGCCGACGTTTGGAAGGCCGACGATGCCGCAGTTGAATGCCATTTCGTTCTGTCCTGCAATTGGTGGTGTGATCAACACACCAGGGTGTTGGTAGCGGGTTGGAAATACTTATTCTGTCCTGGGCACTTGAACAGGCGCGTGAAGGAGTGTCATCGCCTTCTGAAGATCGCCAGCAAACAAGTGGGCGTACACCTGATCGTCGAAGCGCCAGGTCGCTTCGACCATTTCCAGTTCAGCGGCTGACATTCGTTCCGAGGTGAGATAACCCACCATCTTTTCCTTGTCTCCAGGGTGTCCGACTCCGATGCGTAGTCGCAGAAACCCTTGATCATTTCCCAGACAGGAGATGATGCTGCGAATACCGTTATGGCCGCCGGCGCCACCACCCTCCTTAAGTTTCAGTACACCCGGCTCAAAGGCAACTTCATCATAGGCAACGAGAATTTCACTCGTCTCCAGTTTGTAGAAACGAGCCAACGCGCTGACCGCTTCGCCTGACAAGTTGACGTAGGTGTCCGGAATGAGCAGGAAGATCTCTTCACCCTGCCAGCGGCCGCGCCCAACCCTGCCCTTGAACTTCGAATCACTGGTCAGTCGTATGCCGGCTCGACCAGCAAGATTTTCAACAAACTCGGCACCAACGTTGTGCCGCGTGTGGAGATAGCGAGAACCAGGGTTACCAAGCCCCGCGATGAGACGTATCCCGGCCATGAAAGACACCTGCTCGAAGTGGGGCGAGCCGCAACGATCCCGCCCCCATGATAGAGAGAGACAACCGGCGCCCGAGGACACCAGTCACCCCGAGCCTCATCAGGATTTCTTCGGTTCGCTCTTCGGATCGCTCTTGGCGTCGTCCGCCGTACCTTTGGGCGCGTTGAGGGATACCACCTGCAAATCGTGGTCCGAGCCAAATCGTAGCTCGGGGATCGTCACGCCTTCCGGCAATTTCAGATCAGAAAGATGGATCGACTTGCCCAGTTCCAGATGCTCGACATCCACCTCGATGTACTCCGGGAGATTGGCCGGTAGGCAACTGATGATGACTTCAGACAGGTTGTGGGACAGTAACCCGCCACCAATCTTCACACCGATGCACTTCTCCTCATTGAGGAAGTGCAGGGGAACGTGAACTTCGATCGCCCGGTTCGCGCTGATTCGAAAGAAATCGATGTGCATGACCGTTTCTTTGGCGGGATGGCGCTGAATATCTCGGACCACAGACTGATAGCCTTTGCCTTCGACGTTCACCACGACGACCTGAGAGAAAAACGCTTCGTTCTGCAGAGCCTTGCCAAGCGCGTTGGCATCCAGCAACAGCGAGGTGGGTTCACCTTCGCCGCCATAGATGATGCCAGGCACCTTGTTGGCTTTACGCAGGCGGCGGCTCGCTCCTTTCCCTACGTCCTTGCGCAGCTCTGCGCTGATTTGAATCTCTTTGGACATGTGCTTTCACTCCAATCCGATGCCAACTGCGGCATCGTTTTCAGTTGACGGGTATCGTCGGTGCGCGACCACACTGACAACACATAACTGCTCACGAGGTCTTTTCTGCTTGCGCAGCGTTACCTTCACGTGTGCAGTTCAGATGCCCTTGCGGGCTGGAATTGGCTGGGGCGGAAGGATTCGAACCTACGAGTGGCGGGATCAAAACCCGCTGCCTTACCACTTGGCGACGCCCCAAAACTCAATCGTTTTCAGCCAGATAGTCTGGCCGAACCGGTCGATATCCCGCAACGCAGGAGATCCTTTGTCGGTCCCGAAAAAACGGGCCGGTATTGTCTGTGGGCATCCTGCCAGTGTCAAACGGTCTTACTCGCCCCTTATGACCCCCAGCAGATTACCTTGGGCTAACTCTCGGCAGGAGCCGGCCCACGGCGCTCAGCCGGTTGCACTATCGGTTGCACTACCGCTTGCACTATGAGGATGATGCGATAGTCGTCCTTCACGGCCGAGATTTTACGTGGGGCGCTGGACTGGCCGGGATATCCATAAGTGAGTGTCCATCCCAGCTGCCTGAAACCGGTCATGCGACCAACAGCGTCGATTTGAGGTTGATCGACTGGTATGCCTGCAATCGGCTCGCCGAGCACCCACTCAGGTAGCGCTTCTAGCGGAAGATACCAGCCCAGCCGTTTTTCCATCACCCGGCGGACATTTCCTGACTCAAGCGCTGTGCCTCCGCCGTCCAGAATACGAAGACGTCGACCATCCCCTTCCAGAATGGTCCGTCCCTGACCGAGCGGCCCCCAGAGTTCGATGCGATAGTTGCCACCATCCTGCTGCCACCTGAACCGGGCGGCGTGCTGCCCCTGGATGGATCGAACGGCGAGTTTGCCTTCGATCGCAAAGTCGTGATCAACCTGTGGCAGCCTGCTATGTGTCTGGCAGCCTGTGAGCAAGAGCACGAAAAAGACGTTTAGAAAGAATGGCTTAGTCAGGTGGCCTCCCGGACGTTCTGCTACCATGGGCACGCACCTCGGCACGCATGTGAATGTTACTGCTTCTACATGGCAATCCTGGCATACGGCATCAATTATCGAACTGCGCCCATTGAACTGAGGGAACGAATAAGCATGCCCGAAGAAGGGCTGGCTGACTTCTTGCGCGGTCTGCGAAACTTCATTCCCAGCCTGAAGGAAGTGGCCATTCTCTCAACATGCAACCGCACGGAGCTGTACTGCGCGCTGGATCCGCAGGATGAAGGTCGCGTACACGACTGGTTGACACATTCTCGCCCGGTGACACGGGAAGAGCTCGTCGGTGCTGGCTACCGATACTGGGATCAAGACGCCGCCCGACATCTCATACGGGTTGCGGCGGGGCTTGACTCGCAGATTCTCGGCGAGCCCCAGATCATGGGCCAGGTCAAGACCGCATATGACATCGCGCGGTCGACCGGTTCACTTGGTCCAGCGTTGAATCTGTTGTCACAAGTGACGCTACAGACCGCCAAACGCGTCCGGACAGATACTGACATCGGTCGCAATCCGGTATCTGTTGCGTCAACTGCAGTCTTGCTGGCAAAACGAATATTCTCGGAGTTACCATCGAAGTCCGCCTTGCTGGTTGGCGCCGGCGATACGATTACACTGGTCGCCGAACACCTTCACGCGCAGGGCATCACACAGATCGCAGTGGCCAATCGAACGCTGTCGCATGCCGAGAGCCTGGCCGGCCGTTTTCACGGCGAGGCCATGCAACTATCCGACATTCCTGCTCGCCTGCACCGATACGACATCGTCATCAGTTCAACCGGCAGTGCCTTGCCGATTATCGGCAAAGGCGCGGTGGAAGCCGCGATTCGTGCCCGACGACGCCGCCCGATGTTCATGGTGGACCTCGCAGTACCACGCGACATCGAAGCTGAAGTCGGCGAACTGCCCGATGTCTATCTGTACTCCATTGACGACCTTTCCTCCATCGTTGAGGAGAACACCAAGGCCAGAAACGAGGCTGCGCAGGCTGCTCACAAGCTGGTTGATGAAGGTGCTGAAAACTGGCTGCGTGAGGTTCGCGCGCACGAAGGCCAACATCTGCTTCGCTTGTTCAGGGACAAGGCCAACACGCTTGCCAATACTGAACTCGAGCGCGCCCGGGCCGAGATCGCCCGAGGTACCTCAGTCGACGAGGTCATGGAACAGCTGGCACGAAACCTCACCAACAAGCTGATCCACCAGCCGACGGTTGCGATCCGTAATGCAACCGCCGATGGACAAGCTGAGATGCTCGACTACCTCAAGTCCCTGTACGAGCTGTAACCACATGTTATCCCCCTCAATGCAAGCCAAGCTCGCAGCTTTGGCTGATCGACATGAAGAAGTCGCCGTCCTGCTGAGCGAAGCTGAAGTCGTCAACAACCGCGACCGATACACCGCGCTCTCCAGGGAACACGCCGAACTCGAACCGGTGATGCGCAGCTTCGGTTCTCTGCGGGTACGGGAGGCTGAACTGCTCGAGGCAAAGGCACTCGCGGCCGATGAAGACCCGGAGCTACGTGCGCTCGCACAGGATGAAGTCAGTCGTCTCGACGAAGCAATCAAACTCGAAGAGCAGCATCTCAAGTCGAGTCTGCTCCCCCGTGACCCCAACGATTCAGCCAACATCTTCCTTGAGGTGCGCGCAGGCACTGGCGGCGATGAAGCGGCTATCTTTGCCGGGGATCTGTTTCGCATGTACACCCGATTCGCAGAAGGTCGAGGCTGGAGCGTTGAGGTGATCAGTGATCGGTCCGGTGAACACGGTGGCTACAAGGAAGTGATTTCACGCATTTCCGGGCAGGATGTGTTTCGTCTGCTGAAATTCGAATCCGGTACTCATCGAGTGCAGCGGGTGCCGTTGACCGAGTCCCAGGGTCGGATTCACACGTCAGCATGTACGGTTGCAGTGCTGCCTGAGGTCGAGAACATCAACGAGATCGAAATCGACAAGAGCGATCTGCGAGTCGATACCTATCGTTCTTCCGGTGCAGGGGGGCAGCACGTCAACAAGACCGACTCCGCCGTACGCCTTACTCATTTGCCGAGTGGCATCGTCGTCGAATGCCAGGACGAGCGCTCACAACACAAGAATCGAGCGCGAGCGATGTCGCTGCTGCAAGCCAAGCTGCTCGATGCAGCGCGCAGCAAACAACAGTCCGAACAGGCAGAGAATCGTCGCTTGCAAGTGGGCAGCGGCGATCGCTCCGAGCGCATCCGGACCTATAATTTTCCGCAAGGTCGACTCACCGACCATCGAGTGAATCTGACGCTCTACGATCTCGACAACATCATCAACGGCAACTTGCAGACCGTCGTCGACACGCTTCAGCACGAATTCCAGGCTGATCAGTTACGTGCTCTGGGTGAGGAGGCATGACCACCATCGCCGGCTGGACGCAGCAGCACGGCGACCTGCCCCGCCTGGATCTTGAAGTGTTGCTCATGGACGCACTCGACAAAAATCGCGCATACCTGATCGCGCATCCCGAACTCGTGATCGACAACGCATCCCAGGAGCGCCTTCAGGCAGCTGTTATCCGACTTCGCGCCGGCGAACCGATTGCCTACATTCGTGGTTGGAAGGAATTCTACGGGTTGCAGTTTGAAGTATCACAGGCAGTTCTCGTTCCCCGACCAGAAACAGAGATGCTGGCAGAACTCGTCCTGCGAGAAGCAGAATCAAACTGGAGCGTACTCGACCTTGGCACAGGAAGCGGTGCAATCGCAGTGACGATTGCTCACACAAAACCAGCGCTTTCCGTCGTTGCAACCGACATCAGCCTTGATGCCCTGTGCATCGCCAGAAAAAACGCCATGCGTCTCGCACCACACGTACAGTTTTGTCACGGGGACTGGTTCTCCGCAACCAGCCAAACGTTTGACATCGTCGTCAGCAATCCGCCGTACATCGGTGAGTCGGAGCCGGCACTCAAAGCCTTGATGGCGGAACCCAGAGGCGCCCTGGTCAGCGGCCGTGATGGTTTGACTGCGATCCGCAGCATACTGTCGACGGCAGGTGATCGATGCCGCCGCATGCTGCTTCTTGAACACGGTGCGACACAAGGCGAAGCGGTCCGCTCATTGTTTACCGCAGCCGGCTTTCGTGACGTGCGGACCGAGCGAGACCTCGCCGGGCTTGATCGCGTCACGTGGGGTCGTTTGTCTTGAACGACGAAGAGCTGCTGCGTTACAGCCGCCAGATCATGCTGCCGGAGGTGGATATTGCAGGCCAGGAAAAGCTGCGTTCCGCCCACGTCGCCATCGTCGGGCTTGGTGGACTGGGCTCTCCGGCCGCGCTCTATCTTGCGGCCGCAGGCATTGGCACCCTGACGCTGGTTGATTTTGACACCGTGGATACTTCGAACCTGCAGCGCCAGATCGTTCATCGGGACTCAAACGTCGGTCAACTGAAGGTGGAGTCAGCGCGAACGACGCTGCTGGAGCTGAATCCCTGGCTCGTGATTCATACCATCAGCCGAGTACTCGATGAAGACGACCTGCAAGATCTGGCTGAACAAGTCGACGTCATTCTCGACGCAACCGACAACTTCCTCGTCCGGTACGCCATGAACAGCGCCAGCATAAAGGCGCGCAAGCCACTGGTATCCGCTGCCGCAATTCGCTTCGAAGCGCAGCTGACTACGTTCGACCCTCGCCGCGCCGACTCTCCTTGTTACGCCTGTCTTTATCCCGAAGCCAGCGCGACTGACCAGACCTGTTCAGAGAACGGCGTCATCGCACCCCTGGTTGGCATCGTTGGCGCCTTCCAGGCCTTGGAAGTGATCAAATTGCTGGCGGGTATTGGCGAAACGCTCGTCGGTCGGCTGCTGTTTTTCGATGCCAAGTACGCCGAGTGGCGTGAATTCAAGCTGAGCAAGGCGCCGAACTGTCCATCCTGTGGAGGCTGAGGCCATACACTGCGAGCAGATGGCCGAGCAATTTCGCTTTTACTTCTTCGATCTGAATACCCGGAACGAACATCTGCATATCCGTGACCTGCATGCCAGTCATGCCACAGGGGTTTATACGATCGAATGGCATCAGATCCATCGCCACATTCAATGCCAGGCCATGGTAGCTGCAACCCCGACGCACCCTGAGCCCAAGTGACGCAATCTTGGTGCCGTGAATGTAGACCCCTGGTGCATCGGGCCGCGGCGCGCCTTCAAGCCCATAGTCTGCCAGGGTACGCACGCAGGATTCTTCGATGCCTGAAACAAGCCCGCGGACGGAAATCCCCAGTCTATGCAGATCAAGCATGAGGTAGCCGGTAATCTGCCCTGGTCCGTGGTAGGTGACCTGTCCCCCGCGATCAGACTGCACGATGGGGATGTCTCCCGCAGCCAGAACATGTTCAGCCTTGCCGGCCTGACCTTGAGTAAACACCGGATCGTGCTCTGTGAACCAGATTTCATCCGGCGTTTCGGCGGTACGAGCGGATGTAAAGCTTCGCATCGCTTCAAATGTCGTCGCATAGGCTGTTCGCCCAAGATCGCGAAAGATGGTTTTCTGCATGTCGAACTCCTTCCCTTCGCTTTCGCGCCTCTCAGCAACCTGCTAAAGCACCAGTTTGACGTTCGGAATCTTTAGCAAATCCTTGTGCAGTGCCTTCAATTGAAGTTCTCCGGTGGCAATCAAGGTGACCGCCACACTGATGTAACGACCATGACTCGATCGGCGCAAGCCGATTTCGTCCGGGCTGACCCCTTCCGCATGCTGACGCACCACTTCGAGCACGCGCCGTGCAAAATCATCGCCATCAATCCCGATGATGCGGATCGGATAGCTGCATGGAAACTCGATCGTCGGGCTGTCACTCATCGCCAAACAGTTCGTGGAAAAAGAGATACACAAAGTCGATGAAGCGCGAAAAGAAACCGGATTCGGCTACTGCAGTCAATGCCACAAGCGGCGCCTCGTACACTTTCTCACCTTCCAGAGTAACCCTGAGTGTGCCTACTTCCGCGCCAAGCGCATACGGCGCTTCAAGGATCTTCGGCACTTCAAGCTCAACCTTCAAATCATCATAGTGGCCACGTGCAAACGTAACCAGCGCAGGCCTGGCAAGTCCCAGGTCGATCGTTTCTTCGTCCCCATAGAACACTTCGGACTGCTTCAGCACAACATCCGCAGCGTATAGCTCACGACTTTCGAAATGTCTGAATCCATAGGACAACAGCTTCTGGCTCTCCTGCATCCGCGCATCATCACTGGCGGTGCCCATCACTACGGAGATCAGTCGCATCCCATCACGCACCGCACTGGCAACCAGGCAGAAACCTGCCTCTTCGGTATGTCCGGTCTTGACCCCGTCCACAGTCCGGTCGTGCCAGAGAAGACGATTTCGATTCATCTGGTCAATGTTGTTGAAACGAAAGCTCCGTTCCGAGTAGATCGCATAAGAATTCGGATGCTCGTTGATCATCGCCTTGCTCAGCATCGCAAGGTCCCAGGCTGTAGTGACATGTCCCTCAGCCGGGAGACCTGTTGAGTTGACGTAATGCGTATCTTTCAAACCCAGTTTTTTTGCGTGCTGGTTCATCATGTCTGCAAAAGCGCTTTCGCTGCCGGCAATGTGCTCAGCAACGGCGACGGTTGCGTCATTGCCCGACTGGATGATTACCCCTTTGAGCAGGGCTTCCAGTGGCACCTGGGTACCCTCCTGCACAAACATACGCGACCCTTCGGTCTGCCACGCGTTCACGCTGATGTTTACCATGTCCGTCAGTTTGATACGTCCCGCGTCGATCTCATCAGCGGCCACATACCCGGTCATGATCTTGGTCAGACTGGCCGGCGCCTGGGGATGATGTGACAGGTGTTCAACGAGTACTTTTTCGCTGGCAGCGTCGACAAGCACATAGGAGGTTGCGGCAATCGCGGGAGGCTCAGGAATCGTGACATCAGCCGTAGCTGTCCCAGCCAACAGCGATACAAACAATGTCACAAACACAAAATCAATACGTTTCATCACCAGTAATCCAGTCTCGGTAGTAGCCACATGCGGCGATCTTGCGGAATCAGCGAACGATTCGGCTGTCGGGCATTCCCTGGAGCATCGATGGATCGCACGACTCATGCACCCTCCAGAACAATCGGTGTCCCAAGGTGATAGCGCGCAAACAACGCCTTCAGTTTTTCGACCGCAGCCTCCCCTGTGACAGGGCCGATGCGCACTCTGTACAGATGATCGTCCGGAGTTTGTATCACGCTTACAGGATGATCGATCAACCCTTTGAGCTGCGTGTGCAGAGCATCGGCGCTCGCCAGCTGCGCAAAGGCACCTGCCTGCAAGGTATAGGATCGTCCGGTGTCCACGGGTTCAAAAGTTATGGTCTCAACACGCACGTTGGCAGTGCCAGCGCCGTGATAACCCAATTTTACGGCTGCTGCATAAGAGAGGTCGATGATCCGATCATCATGGAATGGGCCACGATCATTGATCCGAACGATGGTGCGTCGTCCATTGTCGAGATTGATCACCGTGGCATAGGTCGGGATCGGCAGTGTCTTGTGGGCTGCCGTCAACGCCAGCATGTCATAAGCTTCTCCTGACGATGTCCGTCGTCCATGAAACTTGGTGCCATACCACGAAGCGAGCCCGGACTCAGCGTAGCCAGCGGCAGAGTTCATAACGAAGTATGTTCTCCCGGCAACGGTATAGCTGGTCGGATTACCGTACTTGCTGCGCGGTTCCGGCTTCGGGACTGGATCGGGCAGATTGGCCAGATCCTGCGGGGCGTCTCGTGGTGCGCCATCTTTCAACACAGGTGTCGTGCCGACCCGTGGCGGGGTTCCGCCGGTTGTGCTGCAGCCAACCAGCAATAACCCGCAAACCAGATGAATCAGGCCCTTCTCAATAAATCTCCACATGGGCACTACGGTTTACCTGGCACGCTAGAGTTGAGATAGGCAACTCTGATGGACTGCGCCAACTCGTGAACAGCTCGTGCATACATGATGCTGTGGTTGTATCGCGTGATGGCATAGAAATCGTTGAAACCGATAGCGATCTTCTGCCCGTCCTCGAACTGAAAACCGTGAATGGCGACAGGGGTGCTGTCGGGCAATTCCGTTTCGATGGTCACGCCGGATTTGCGCAGATCGCCCAGTGTACTGGTCGACGCAAGCTCGGCTGCCGACTGTGCCTGCAACGCCCCTGAAGCAGCTCCGAGATCGATGAGCACGGGATCCTTGCCCGTCCAGCGATGTTCGGCAAAGTAGTTCGCGACACTGCCAACCGCATCGGTGGTGTTATCCCAGATATCGCGTTGCCCATCGCCATCGAAATCAACCGCATAGTGTCGGTAACTCG
>CAMDVY010000048.1 GCA_945878745.1 Klebsiella pneumoniae
GAAGATCGCGGTCTGGAGACCGTTCGTACAAAGAGGCTGCGCCTGCGCAACTATCGTCCAATTGAGGTCAGGTTACCTCCATTCGGTCCACTTCTGCGAGTCGATCACGCTGAGTCTCGTGCATGGCTACCAGACAATAATCTGCCGCGAGTAGAACGAAGGCGCGCCTTCGCTTTCTATCAGCAGAATTTTTCGAATGTCCGACGGCAGGTCAACGCGGACGACGATTTGTGGCCATACTTCTAACGGCGGAGCTGCGACGAGTTCGTCTTCAAGACGGATCACGTGGAAGTCGTCGCACAGCCAGCTTCCCTGATAACAACTTACGCCATTACACCTTACGCGTGGATGGCACTCGCGGAACCCACACGTTCGACCAATGTAGTGCCCGTCCGTGTTAGCGAGAAAAGTTGGCAAGAAAGATATCCGCGCCGAGATTGCGGACTTGTGCTGCACCCTTCAGCTTCCGCCCAAGCTTTGCCAGCGATTCAAGATCGACTTCCTCGCCAACCGTCACCAGAACGTCCGCGTCCTTTGGGTCTGGCTTGTGTGTGGTGAGCGACCCAACAACCGCGATACGCCGTACACCGGCGACCTGTCGAGCCTGCTCAATGAAACGAGCCAGCGCTTCCAGGAGAGTTACTCGATCGTTGGTCACTGTAAACGCTCCTGCGATCTAACGCGGCAGGTCTCAAGACGTAAAAAATTGACGCGGCTCGTGCTACCTGACAGACATCAGGCGGTTTTCACCAGCTCAATCAGCGGAATCGGTCGGCTGGTTTTTTCCTGGTAGGTCGCAAACGTGGGCGCCATCGCTGCAATGCGGGCGTAGAGGGATGTGCGTGCAGGTTCGTCTATCACGATTGCTCGAACCGCATACTCGTCGGCGCCGATCTCGATGCGTACATCCGGATGAGCGAGAAGGTTGAAATACCACGGCGGGTTATTCTCAGCGCCTGCGAAGGAAGCCACGATCAGCATCTTCCCATCCAGCGCGAACCAAGCCAGAGGGTTCACACGTGCTGCGCCGGATCTGGCACCTTCGGTGTGCAGAAGCAACAGGTTCGCGCCTTTGAATGGACCACCCACGACACCCGCATTGGCACGAAATTCCTCGATGATCTTCGTATTGAAATCGGACATGGCCATTCCTCTTCTGTTCCACTCGATGCATCCGGAATGGATGCGCCTGAATCTCTTCTATGCCTCTGCAAGCGCCACGAGGACACACACCGGGATTTGTAGTCCATGGCGCTCGCCGGAAATAGCGAGATTCTCCGCAGTTCATCTGAGTTGGCAAGTCGAACATCTTCACCGCCGAACCAATCATCAACTGAGACCTCCCACGAGGTGTGGCCTCGTGGTTTTCAAGCGTAAGCTCACGCACTCCAATCGCAGTTTGCCCACCTCTCAAGGAGCCTTCATGGATCTCAACAACAACATCGGCATCACGAGTCCCGGCGATATGGGCCAGGGGATGGCGATGTGCATCAAGGCAATGGGCTTCAACGTGTGCATGGCTTCGGATGGACGCAGCTCGCGCACACGCAGCCTGGGCGAAAAAGCGGGCATGACCGACTGCAAGTCGCTTGAAGGTCTGGTGCAGACCTGTGACATGGTGCTGTCGGTGCTCGATCCGGGGTTTGCAGTGACCAATGCCCACGCGATAGCCGCCGCTTGCAGAAACACGGGTCGGAAAATCGTATTCGTAGAGTGCAATGCGATCTCACCGCAAACCCTGCTCGAGATTTGCGACATCATGTCCTCATCCGACTGCATAGTGGTCGACGCCGGCATTGTCGGTCCACCCCCACGCAACGGTGCCAGGCAGAGTTTTTACGTCTCTGGCCCGCATGCGAGCCTGATGAACCGGATCAACAGCGAGCAGATCAGGGTGCGTGTCGCTGGCGATAAACTGGGCGACGCCTCGGCGGTGAAGATGTGTTACGCAGCGCTGACCAAGGGCAACATAGCACTCGGCACCGAACTCCTGATTGCTGCCCGCATGCTGGGCGTGGATCAGGTACTGGAAGCCGAGTTCAAGAGCACTCAGGCCGAACTCTACGAAACGGTACTAGGCCGCTCGGCTGGGATGCCGTTCAAGGCGTATCGATGGGTGCCCGAGATGAACGAAATCGCCAAGACATTCGAAGGCGTGGGCTTGACGCCACGCATGCTCCAAGGCGCTGCGGATCTTTTTGCGCAGATCGCATCCACACCGCAAGGCAAGGAGTCACCCGAGGAAGCTCGCGCCAAGAAGCGCAGTGGCAGCGAAGTGATCAGGGGACTTGCCGATACGATTTGACGCTGCCTCACAACGCTCTTGACGAACTGCGTATCACGCGACGATCAGAAACAACTTTAATCAACGAGGACACACCTCGCGATTGGGAGTCCCAGCGCACTCCACGGCGCATGGGCTTCAGTGAGATTCCGACCGTATGGTGTATGTGGGCAACGGCGACGATCTGGGCTTCTGAATTCGCCGGTGACACAATCTCGTTGCGAGGTGTGGCCTCGTGGTTCTACGTGGGTTCTGGCGTTTTTCCGCCAATAACCTCGAGAATGAACTCGATCTGCGCGCTGACGTTCACTTCGAACACTGGCGTGACATAAGGGGCGTAGTGTCCGCAGTCGAGTTCCATGTATCGACTGCCTGGAACACTGAGCTGCTCTGCCGCAGTCCTGATTTCCTTCGCAGCGA
Organism: Klebsiella pneumoniae; assembly: GCA_945878745.1. Classification (GTDB taxonomy): domain Bacteria; phylum Pseudomonadota; class Gammaproteobacteria; order Pseudomonadales; family Azotimanducaceae; genus SYFY01. The sequence continues at coordinate 2,705 of CAMDVY010000048.1, forward strand.
TCATGTCGTCCTTCGCGGCGCCAATCAGCAGGACGGGACACCTGACGTTGGCAAGCTCATCCTTCGCCGAAACCTTGTCGAGGTTCTGCAAACCACGCACCAGCATGCGGTTCTCCCATCCCCCGCGCATCGATTGCGGTATTGATCTCCAGAACAGGTGCAGGTCCTCAGCCGACGTTTTTTGCGGAGGATTATCTTTGCTCATCGAAAACGTCGCATCACCCGGCTTGCCATAGGTCGTGATGTAAACCGGCGGCAACCGACCCCCGAACACGCGGGCGATCGTGTCACCAAAGATCTCCCCGATGCTTAGCGCCACGTAGCTTGCGATCGACAGCCCGCTTGGCGCATGGACCGGCGTTCCACCCAGATACGGCACCTGCGCGATCACCGCCTTGATTCCAGAATCCCGCGCTGCGGCACACACCGCCGCCGACCCCGAAAAGCTCGAGCCCCACAGCACGATGCGCGAGCCATCCACACGATCGTCCCCACGCAGCAACGCGATTGCCGACTGATAGTCCTCGATTTGCCGAAGTGGGTCGACCCAATGTCGGGGTTCTCCTCCACTGCCGCCGAATGTCCGGAAATCCAACATCAGCGTCGCCATTCCGGCGTCTGCAAATCGCTCTGCGAAGGCTTCGAGCAACCCTTCTTTGGTGCCGGTGAGTCCAGGCGCCATCACTACCACGGGAGGCCGCGATACAGGCGGTGTGACGAGCCAGCACTCGATGGTCTCTCCATCAATCGCGCGCAGTTCGACGGTTGTCCAGACCGCTCCGCCGCGCAGTTCCGAAGGGCGAACGGACGGCGGTCGAAACTCGAACCGATGCCGTCCAGCGAAGAATAGCCACCAGACCAGAACACCCAGGCTCACCACGGTCACGACCCACATCGACATTTCCATCCTTCTTTCCTCAACGATTCCAGTTTGAGTACCGTTTGGTTTCCGTCATAGTACCAAACAGTATCCAAAAAGGAACCCCTGATGAAACGCGCCGGCATCTCGCTGACACGTCCCGACTGGCTGACCCCGCTGGACGATCCGCGGGACGAGGAAATCCTCGGCGCGGCATTCCAGGTGTTTGCGGACAAGGGTTTCCATGGCGCGACGATGCTCGACATCGCGACACGCGCCCGTGCCTCCAAGAAAACGCTCTATGCGCGGTTCAGCGACAAGTCCGCGTTGTTTCGTGCACTGATCTCGTGGGGCATTCGTCAGAATCTGCCGGAGGAGATACCGCCGGATGACGGCGATCCCGAGCGCGCGCTGGAGCGCCATGCACGCAGCGTGTTGTCTGCGATGCTTCGACCGGAGTCTCTCGGGCTCGTCCGCATCGTGTCAGCAGAGGCTGTACGTTTCCCGGAGATAGGTCGTTTGTTCGACGAAATGGTGCGCAAATCCAGCGTCACCATCCTCGATGCGTTGGCCGCCCGTCTGACGAAAGCGAAGCGCGCGACTATCCGCGACAGATCGCAATTTGGCGAGGATTTCATCGCCTTGGTGCGCGGTGACACCTATTTTCGTGTACTCGCCGGGGCGGTGGACGTTCCGACCGATGCTGAGATCAAACGACAGGCAACACACGCCGTGCGCACATTGCTTGCTGCATACGCACCAAGTCGATGAATGGTGAACACCGCTCACGCGGTGTCGCCGAATCGGCTATCCACCCAACCGATACGAGGCGTGTCCTCGCAGTCTACAGACGAGCCGTCAGTAAACTGAACAGCCCGTCTGGTGTGAATTGGCTCTGCGCCCTGTCAGGTTCCGGTCCAGTTCGGCGCCCGCTTCTCGGCGAATGCCTTTGGACCTTCCTTCGCATCATTGGAGGTGAAGACCTTCTGCTGTAGCGGCACCTGCATCTTCCACAGGCTCTCTTCGTCGATCCCCTGCGCGGCGGCTCGCACCAATGCCTTGGACGCAGCGACAGCAAGCGGCGCATTTTCGGCGATTCTTTCCGCCAGGCGAATCGCCGCATTCAACGTTTCGCCAGGCTCGGTCACTTCAGTCACCATGCCGGCTGTGAACGCCTCTTCTGCCGTGATGGGTTCACCGGTGAGGGCCATCTCCATGGCCTTGGCGAAGCCGACGCGGGCTGGCAGACGGAATACGCCACCGGCTGCGGCAAAGAGGCCCACCTTCACTTCGCGAATGCCGATTTTTGCACCCTTCGCAGCAACCAGCAGATCACAGGTCAACGCGATCTCGCATCCGCCCGCAAGCGCAAAACCGTTGATGGCGCCGATGAGCGGCTTGTTGCAACCAGAACGCACAAACGTGCCAAGCGGCCCTACATCTTCACCGCGGGAAAAGGCTTTCAAGTCCATCCCTGCACAAAACGCCCGACCGTTCCCCGTGATGACACCTGCGGTCAGAGAGCTGTCCGCATCCAGCTCCCGCACTGCGTTGAGCAGACCGTGCGAGAGTGCACCATTGATGGCGTTCATGGCTTCTGGCCGATTCAAGGTAATCACCATAATCCGGCCTCGGCGTTCGACCAGTACGGCGTTCTCGGTTGCTTCAGTCATTTGATTGATCGTCCTGTGGATTTTTTCGTCGAGTGCTGGATGTTGGCACAACTTGGCGGCAAGGAGAATCCAGTTGCGCTACGCCAGTGCTGGAACCCATGCAGCGACGTTCGGATCACCCCATCACTTGCCGCGGATCTTTCGAAACAGCGGAACGATAACTCTCCCCACCAAGGGGATGAGCAAGCCACCCGCAATTGCACCAAACACACTGGTGAGCAACGTACCCACCAGCCATTGAATGGACGCCTGACCACCATTGAACTGTTCTGCTAAGTGATGGATGCCATGCGCGATTGCACCGAAGCCATAAGTTTCGAGGCCATGAGTGACGATCCCGCCTCCCACCCACATCATTGCCAGCGTCCCGACGCCCGCAAGACCACGCAGTACCCAGGGCATCCCGCTCACGAGACCACGACCTAGCGCACGCACCGCGCCAATGGAGTAACCCGCCATCGCGACGCCCATATCATCGGCTTTGACGATGAACGCAACTGCCCCGTACACACCTGCCGTTATGGCAATCGCGACGACAACCAGTGACATGAACTGCGACAAAAATCCGGCATCGGGAATAGTCGCAAGCGCAATGGCCATGATTTCCGCAGACAGGATGAAGTCCGTGCGGATCGCCCCGGCCACCTTCTGATCTTCAAGGTGCTTGGGATCCACCTGATCAAGGCCGATCTCCGTTTCATGCTCGTGTGCCGCATGGGGCGCCACTGCTTCGAGGAGCTTCTCGGCACCCTCATAACAGAGAAACAAACCGCCAAACATGAGCAGTGGCGTGATGGCCCAAGGCGCAAAGGCACTCAGCAGCATGGCCACAGGCAGCAGAATGAGCAGCTTGTTGCGTATGGAACCGAGCGCAATCCGGCCGACGATGGGCAGTTCCCGATCCGCCGCGAACCCGACAACATAGCGCGGTGTAACCGCCGTATCGTCGATGACCACACCCGCCGCCTTGGAGCTGGCCTTGACCGCCTGCGCGCCGACATCATCGAGTGATGCGGCGGCCACCTTCGCGATGGTCGCGATATCGTCCAGAAGTGCAATCAGCCCGGTGGCCATCTATCTCTCCCAAATTCATGACTGGCAACGAAACCACAAAACCTGCCTCTAGACCACCACGCGAACCCAGCTACGAGGACACGCCTCCGGACTACCGCCGATATCGCAACCTGACTCGTCCTGTGGCAGCCTTGATGACACCTCGGGGGAGACACAACATGAGCTTGGAAGTCAGCGGCACACACCAAGACCGGTTTGCAGCGGTGAAAGACGCCTTTGTGGCGAACTTCACGGATAACGGCGACGTGGGCGCATCGGTCGCGGTTGTCATGGGTGATGAGTTGGTGGTGGATCTGTGGGGCGGGCACCTGGACCAAGCGGGGCAACAACCGTGGGCACAGGACACGATCATCAACGTGTTCTCAACCACCAAAACCATGAGTTGCCTGTCACTGCTGGTGTTGGCGGGACGAGGCTTGGTAGATGTCGACGCGCCGGTCGAAAAATACTGGCCTGAGTTCGGTTCAAACAACAAGGGCAATGTCCTGGTGCGACATCTCTTGTCGCATACCGCCGGTGTGCCCGCATGGGAGCAGCGGCTCGACCCAACCGATCTCTATGACTGGGACAAGGTCACCGGGCTTCTGGCCCGGCAATCAACGTGGTGGGAGCCTGGCCGGAAGTCTGGTTATCACGCCGTCACCCAGGGGAACCTGGTAGGTGAAGTGGTGCGGCGTGTGGATGGTCGGTCGGTAGGCCGTTTTTTCCGCGAGGAAATTGCAGCCCCGATGGGGGCGGAATTCCACATCGGTGTCCCGCCGGAAATGGACGTGCGTGTTGCACCGGTGATTCCTGCACCACCTCTGGTGTTCGGCAGTGCAGACGGATCACGCGTGCCAGACAAAGACTCCATACCGTACCGCGCTGCCAATCCCCGGCTGCTCGCCGAACAATCGTGGGAAATTCCCTGGCGTCGCGCCGAGATTCCAGCCGCCGGTGGACACGGCAATGCACGCGGTGTTGCGCTCGCACAAGCCGCCGTATCTCACGGCGGTACGCTACGAGGCGTAAATCTGTTACCCAGACACACCATCGACCGCATCTTTGATGTGCAGGCTGCGGGACGCGACCTGGTGTTAGGCATCGGCGTTACCTTCGGCGTGGGGTATGGACTCAACTCATCGAAGAATCCGATCAGCCCCAACCCGCGAGTCTGCTATTGGGGCGGCTGGGGTGGCTCGTTAGTAGTGAACGACGTCGATGCCGGTTTCACCATGGCCTACGTGATGAATCGCATGGGCGAAGGTACGGTGGGCGATGATCGCGCGCATACCTTGCTGCGAGCGGTGTATCAGTCGCTCGGTTGAGTGGGAGATCGACGCACTATGCCCCGAATCGCGGGAGGTTTGCATGCACGCACGAACACCCTCACAGCCCTGTTCATCGCAGGGATCATTGGCTTGAGTGCGTGCGCTCTCAGCGACAAGGGTCATGTAACTCGCCAGACCATCGAGGGCGCCAACGATTTTGATTTTTGTCTGGGCGATTGGGCCGTGCGTCAGCGAATCCTCAAGGAAAGTCTGATTAATCAGACCTTCCTTCGTGGTGCATGGATACACCACCATTTTTCATGCGTGAAACGCAGGGCCTCTTTTCGAAGAGAGGGGCGAGGAGCGCGACGCGCTCCGACGTGATCCATTCGCAGGAGCGATTCGATCAGAATTACCTTAAGTCAGACGGAAGCTGGCTCGTTTTTCCAACGCGCGCGCTGAGATTGTTGACTGGGAGCTCGCAGTTTCTGCAGATCAAGGTGTGAACTGGACTCCGCTATGGACGATGGAGATGCGTCGGCACTGAACCGAAATCATCAGGGTATCCGGAGACAGAATCTGGATTCTTTCAGCCACTACTTCCGACGATATCGTTAAGCACACATTCATCTCGCACCGACTAATGTTCGTTCCGTTGCTGAGCTGCCAACAACCTGTTGAACAGACAATTCGTGCAGCCAACCGAGGAGCTACTGATGCGCAATTTAAAGATGAAGCTGCTGGTTACTGCGGTCCTTTCACTTGGCACTGCTGGAATGGTTTCAGCCAACGACTATGACCACAAACGAGAACATGGAGATCTCGATCGGCAACATCGCGGGGGTCACCAGGTTCTGGAAAACCGCCATGGCCGCGTGCATGACAGGCTTGATGACCAGCATGATGTGGCGCACTACTACAATCCAGACATGTCACGACGAGGCCACCGCCACATGCACCGCCAACTCGAGCGGCGTCATGAGCAAAAGCATGACGGGTTGAACTGGCGGCACAACGGAATGCATCGTGACCTGTATGACCAACACGATGACAATCACGGTTACTACGGCCGTTACCGAAACTACTACTATCAGAACTGAGGATCGCAGGCCGCTCTCTCAGGTCGTTACCTAGCTAAAAAAAGCCTGAATGGATGGTCTGAGTTTCAGACCATCCCGATAACCCAGATCGATCAGCGCCTGCGCAAACTTGCCATCGAACAGCAGATAACTGGGCATCCGCCATTCGTGGCCCCAGCCTCCCACTGTTCGCAGGAACAGTCGCACACCACGCGGCATCTGAATGGAATGACGCGCTGCAACCACACGCAGATCTTCGGAGGGGCGAATCACCATCACGCGGATCTGCCGTTTGTGCAGTGCGCGACGACGCCAGAAGGGAATCGACTCCAGCAGGGTGTTGGTCTCTTCCAGCCGTTCAATGTCCGTGTTCAGATTTTCAGAGAACAGCGAATCCAGCGTATAGCCGGCAATTTCGGCAATACCGGGTTGAGGTCCACCGACATCACCTACCGGCAGGGTTTCATTGCGAACGCCAATCACCAGTATCCGGTCCGCACCCATCTTGATGACGGGGCTCAAGGGTTGTGTCATGCGCAGACTGCCGTCAACGAAGTATTCATCACCAATGCGTTCGGCAGGAAACAGTAAAGGAAGAGCGCTCGAGCCCAACAAGTGCGCAACACCAATTTCTGTTGCGACGCTGTGACGCCGACGCGTATGCCAGGCCAGCAGTTCCGGGCGCGCCTGGAAGAAGGTCGTCGCTTCGCCGGTGGAGTAGTTGGATGCGGTAACCGCAAGCCCGTCAAGGATGCCGTGCTCCAGATGCCGGGCGACGGCCCCATCAGCCAGCATCTCTCGCTCCAGCAACTGGCGCAGCGGCGCGTTGTTCAGCAGCGATGCTGGTTTTCCGGTTCTGCGGATGAAGGCTTGCAGAGCGCTGTATTCCATGAGGAAAACATCATCGGCCTGCATCCCGGTCCAGAGTCGTTCAAGATGTTCCACTGCCGAGCGAAAATCGTTCGCACGTTGTGCGCGACCCATGGCGTTGATGGCACCGGCACTGACCCCGGCCAGCGTACGGAACGGCAGCGTGTGACAATCCACCACACTGGCCAGCGCCTTGAGCACACCTACCTGGTACGCCGCGCGTGCACCTCCCCCGGGAAGCACAAGCCCAGGCTCACCACTCAGGTGGATCGTTGGGGTGGACGGACGATCAGGCAAGCTGGCTTCTCACTTCACCGAGACAAGCGATCGTCTCCAGCGCCACGCTCTGCTCAGCACTGATGTTGCGGACGATGACATCGCTATAACCAAGCTCCTTCAGGCGTCCGAAGTGATCAACAACCTCACTGATGGAACCCACCGCCAATGCCTCCTCGGCAAAGCCGCGGTAACCTTTTGCCAGGTCGGTGGCTACGGCTGCTCGTGCTCGTTCGCTGGTGCGCGCAACACACACATCCCGACGAATGGCACTGGCGCTGCTGCTTCTGCCATGTTCCGCACAGGCCTGCCGATAAATATTGAGCGAACGCCTGGCGTCATCGAAGGTGAGCGATGGTGATCCAAGCCAGCCATCGGCAAGTCGTGCGGTGCGATTGATCGCCGGTACAGCCGCAGATCCAATCCAGATTTCTACCGGCTCTGCGGGCACCGGGTTGATGCGCGCCTCACGAATCGTCCAGAACTGGTCGGCATCAACGGTTTCGCCACGCCATAGCGCACGCATGATGCGAAGCGATTCTTCAAACATGCCGACCCGTCGCTTGAAGTCGATGCCCATACCGGCGCTTTGCGCGGCGTCACCACCCAGCGCACACTGCAGAATGAAACGGCCCGGCATGATCGCCGCCAGCGTGCCGATCTGCTCCGCAAGCAGCACCGGGTTCCAGAGCGGTAACAGAAACAAAGCTCCGGCGGGTTGGCCACCCCATTCAGCCAGCATGCGACCGAGGATCGGCACGTTCTGGTAGTAAGCCGTCGGCGTGACGTGATGATCGCCGACAAACAGGGAATCGAGGCCAGCATCGCGGGAGGCTCGCGCGCGCTCAATCATGATGCGTGCGCCAGCGCGTGGATCCTGTACTCGATAACTCGAACAAACCGAAATGCCGATACGCATCCTGACCCCCGTCGCCGTATTCGGGTCAAGACTACGCATCCGAGTGGAATGTTGGAATAGCGGGGTCGTTTTACATCATCTGAAGATCGCGATCAGGAGATCGCTCCTACCACGCCCTGGTACTTCGGACACATGGTAGGAGCGGTCTCCGACCGCGATTGGGTGCACAAACAAGAGAGCGTGCCCTCCCTCGCGATCCGGACAAACTGTGGGGGGCTTCGACCGCGATCGGCTTCCCGATCGAGAGATCTCCTAAATCGAAACTGGCGCCATCAATCCGGAATCTACACTCTCAACCTTGCACGCACTCTGATCAATCAATCGCCGTGCAATCGCCGTCCAGCTGCGACCTTCGGCAGCGGCACGACACGCGGCCCGGGAAATTGTGAGCGCCTTTGTTACTGCAACGGCGAGATCATCGTCCAGCCAGCCGCTCTCGCCGTTACAGACT
>CAMDVY010000049.1 GCA_945878745.1 Klebsiella pneumoniae
GAACGGTAGTGGGGCAAGATCAATCACCAAGTGCCGCAAACGACGCAGCACGACCAACCCAGCCCCCCTTTGAACCTGGATCGTCTACTTGTGATTCGAAGGAGCCGCACTTCGTGGTGCACAGTCTCACTTCCCTTCCCGCTGCAACAATGCCCGCGCATTGCGCGCGGGTCAAGATACCTTTGCTCGATTTCCACATTGCAATGTAATGAGACAAGGCTTGCACGACCGAGGTGTTCGAAGGCTCGCTCGGCATCGGTCTTCGAAATTTACTTTCTGCCAACTGACATGAGCGGAGCCGCAGAGCCCGAAAGAGAAGACCCTTTGCCTTTTTGATGCCTTCATGAGACCTGCCTGGTCGTCGTGAACGACTCGGGTTGCGCCCGCTCGAAAATCGATCTCGACACCTGGAACCGCATCCAAAACACCAAGCGTGGCTGATCGGCCTCGTACGAACCCAGCAGCTCATCAGACCAACTACCCGACGAAGGGGAGTGCAAGTCTTTGGCGTTTCCCGGATTCAGGGAGATCTGTTTGATCAGGATCCCCCAAAAAACACGCCTCTACTTCGGGTATTACGCATTCGACATCACTCACGCCTTGTCTAGGCTTTTCCACCTACAGAACAAGACAGATCACCATGAATACTACCGCTCTGGACTGCCGTGCAGGACTTGTTGGTACACCGCTGGAACGCGTGACTCGCCTCAAACAGGCCATCGCCAAAGGCGGCGATGCAGCACAGGACCTGCGCCGCCTTCCGGAGGACCTTGCCAGTCAGCTCATCGACGAGGGCATGTTCCGCTTTACGCTGCCGACCGAATTGGGCGGTGAAAATGCCAGCACCCTGGAAACCATCGAAGTCCTCGAAGCCATTTCCGCCATTGATGCGTCAGTGGGCTGGAATGTCATGCTCGGATCCGAAATCAACGCCATGGCGGCCGGTGGTATGCCGAAGGATCTCGCGAAAGAGGTCTACATCGACAATCCCCGTGTGGTCATGTGTGGTGGTGGCGGGCCTGGATCAAAGGCCTCCTATGCCATCGAGCAGGCCAACGGCAGTTACAAAGTATGGGGTGAAACCTCATTCATCAGCGGCTGCCACAACTCCACCTGGTGCTTCATGGGCTCACCTATTCTTGACGACGGCAAGCCGCGCCTGGATGCCAGTGGTGCACCGATCATCAAGATGTGGTTCCTGCATCGCTCACAGTGGGAAATCATCGACACCTGGAACGTGGCGGGTCTGCGCGGCTCCGGCAGCCACAACGTCCGCGCGACCGGGGCGATCGTTGAACCAAAGTGGTTTCCGGTTGAACTCATGCTTACCCCGGCGCTGTATGACAACCCGGTGTTCAGGATTCCCGTTCCACTGCGTTTATCCTATAACAAGGTCGCGATCGGTCTCGGTGTGGCCAAGGGTGCGCTTGACGCGTTCGTAGAATTGGCCAACAACAAAGTGCCAATGATGTCCCCCAGCAAGTTGATGGACCGGCCAATTGCCCAGTACCGCATGGCAGAAATGACCGGCAAATACCGCGCAGCGCGGGCACTGGTATTCGAAGCCATGGGTGCAGTAGAAGAAGAACTGCGCCGAGGTGCTGAAACTCCTTCTTCGAAGACCACCGTGGATGCCCGACTTGCCTGCACGTACGCAGCCCAGGCATGCATGGAAGTCGTCGACGTCATCCATGCAGCGTCTGGCACCAGCGCGAGCTACATGGACAACCCGCTGGAACGAAAACTCCGTGATGCACACGGCGCCGCCTCACACCGCTGGGTCGCGCATCCGCTCTACGAGCCCATCGGCGGCATCCTGTTTGGCAAACAGCCCGATGCCGAGTTTTCCGGCACCGGCGGACCAGTGCTGGGCGGCGCGGGGAAGCGCTGAACCAGATGTGGCGTCTATTCCCGGGCTGAAGTCGTTCCTACTCGATGCGGTTGACGAGCGCGCCAAGCCATTTCGCGCGCAGTACGACCTCATCTCCCGGACGCAGATAGGCCCAGGGACTCCAGATTGTTACCGGAGTGAACATCACTCCCTCAGGGGTGCCCGTCAACAACAGGGTTCCACTCGCAATGCCATCACAGTCGGTCAGTTTGACCTCCCCTGCATCGGCTTCGTAGACCTGCTCACATCCTTCCAGAGCCGCTGCGGCGATCTGTTGGGGAGACCAGATCATCTGACCCGCACTTGATCGTTGCCGCAGTTGGCCATTCAGATACAGTTCAAGCGTCAATTTCCTGAAAAAATCACCGTCTTTCTTCGGAACAACGAAAAATGGACCGAGCGGCAACATGCCGTCGCCACCCTTGCCATCCGTGAAGCCAGTAGTGCCCATGGGTTTGTCGAAGTCGACATCACGAACCAGAGGCCAGCGATCAGTGAAATCGTTGCAGAGGACATAACCGAATTCACCCGGGCGTTCCAGGGTCAAACGCGTCAACGGTACCGCGCAGAGTTCTGCTTCGTAATCAAGGCGTCCACGATTGGCAACCGTTGCGTTCCATGCGGAGGGCTGCGACAGCTTCGGGAAGAGGAACGGGCCACCTTCAACGCCTGTTTCCTCCGCATGTGCGCTGAAATTCGTGCCCGCGGCAATGTGGCGCGCGGATGGATCGAGCGGTACAGTCAACTCCTCCCACTTCACCAGTTGGGGTGTGGCTCTTCGAGCGACGTATTCGAGTTCATCGTAGCCGTTGAGGCCTAGCGCAACGATCGGGTCATGCAGCTGTCGTTGCAGCGCGTAGCTGACATCGACCGCCTGAATACCGTCTGCGGTGATCTCCCGGACGATCAACAGCTTCACTTCCTCTTTGAGCGACATGCGCGCGAACGTCAGACCGACATCGAGTGGAAGCAATTCCATCCCATCCAGGGGCGCACCGGAGAGCGGCTCGTCAATCGCCGGGCGGGACAGAAACCAGGTGGTTAGGCTCAGCCCCAGCAGGACCAGAGCCACTACAATAAGAATGATGCGCACGGCTTGCCTTCGCACCACGTCTCCTCGGTCAGTTGGCTGGCAGAGATTGCTGGTTGAACCTGTCATGCATCAACCATTGATCCAAGCCAGAAAGGACGCGGACATTTGTGTCACGCCTCCAATATGCGTGTGGCGGGCAGGGCGCGAGTTCGGGTCTGGAAATCGTTCAACCCAGAATCCCTCGATGGCAGACCGCCCTTCCGCATTCACCACCCAGAATTCCATTTTCGCGACGTCGGACCAATCGCCACCGCCGGCATTCAACATCCGATCGACATGGCCAAAGATATTCGCGGCCTGACTTACCGCGTCTTGCGGGACATCACGACTACCGGGATTGAACGGCGAGATGACACTCGATACCAGCAGCGGACCAATTCGGGTGGCAACCGGAATCGCCGTCTGATGGCTGAGGCCGTCGATATGGATGCTTCGTCGATCACTCATCGGGAGCCGTCCAGCTTGCCGCGGGCTGCAGCCCACGCCAGGTAGTCGCCCATTCGCTGATCACTCAGCGGAAACAGCCCGGTTATCGACTCACCCGCTGCCACGCGCTCCAGCGCAAAAGCTTCGCGGGATTCCTGCTCCAGCGCGTCGCGAACCACCTCTTCGACCAGCGCCATCGGCACGATGACAACACCTTCACCATCACCCACCACAACATCGCCCGGCACCACAAACACACCAGCGCACGTGATCGGTTCGTCGATCGAATAGGGCATGTGCATGCGGCCCAGTGTCGCACCATGCGATGAGAGGTGGTAAACAGGTTTGCCAATGGCAGCAATGGCTGGCGTGTCGCGAAGTGCGCCGTCCGTAACGATACCGGCTGCGCCGCGTGTAAACGCTCGAGTCGCCAGAATGTCACCGATAGTGGCCGCGTCACTGACACCACGTGCTTCGATGACCAACACGTCACCCGGTTCGGCAGACTCCACCAACTGCTTCTGTACATTCATGCCACTCGCATAGTGCTTCTGAACGTCTTCGCGCAGCGCCACATAACGAAGCGTACGAGCACGACCGACCATCCGTAGTCCGGGGTGCAAAGGCTTGAGTCCACTCAGGAAGGTACTGCGGATACCTCGCTGCTGAAGCTGATAAGTGAGTGTCGCGCTACTTATCCCGAGAAGCGCTTCACGAAGCGCCGGTGTCAGCAGGGCTGGAGTTTTTGGATCCATCATCAGTTTGCCGTTTCTGTCTGAAATGGGTTTCGGCGCGGGATCGTGTCACACAGTGTTCGTGAGGGCCACAGGGAATGCCGATCGCCGTAGGAGCGATCTCCTGATCGCGATCTTCGATGACCCCAACAATCAAGGTCAAAGATTGGAACGCAGGATACCCAGCAATCGCGGTCGGAGACCGCTCCTACACAATGCAGCGTACGGAGCCGACCGCGATCCAAACCGTTTCGTGATTCGCCGTCCCGCAGGCATGGGTTATGCTATCGCGCCGCGATAGAGGTTTCGGTCATGACGGCCGGAGGCGTCCGAGAAGGTCTTGCACTGCTGCGACGCCCGAACTTCGCGAAGCTCTTTGCTGCCTATCTGATCACACACACTGGCAGTGCCATCGCTCCCATCGCGATTGCCTTTGGGGTGCTTGATCTGACGGGTTCCACCAGCACCGCGGCCTACGTCGTGGCAGCACCGGTGGTGGCCATGATTGTCATCCTGCTGGTCGGCGGCACACTGGCTGATCGTTCCTCGCGACAACGCATCATGGTCAGGGCGGACATCATCTCTGCATTGGCGCAGGGGAGCATTGCTGCGCTGTTCATCTTTGGGGAAGCCACTGTACCGCTGCTGATCGCATTGATGTTGATCAATGGTTCGGCAGTTGCGTTTCACGCGCCCTCCTCAGTGGGCTTCATTCCGCAGGTGGTCGCTGCACATGAATTACAGGCCGCCAACAGCCTGCTTGGCACAGCGCGCAGTTCTGCGATTACGTTGGGTGCTGCACTGGCCGCCGTGCTGATTTCGATGGTCGGCGTCGGTTGGACGCTGGCCATTGATGGCGTCTCCTTTGCTCTGGCGGCCTGGCTGATCGGCAGCCTGAAAGTGCGCGAGCAGGTCAAGACTGAACACGCCACCATCCTCGAAGACCTTCGACTCGGCTGGCACGAGTTCATCGCACATCAATGGCTGTGGACCATCGTGGTGCAGTTTGCCGTGCTGGTTGCCGGGGTCGAAGCGCTTTTCGCCCTGATCGGACCTGCCACAGCACGGGACGTGCTGGGTGGTCCACGAGACTGGGGATTCATCATGGCGTGCTTCGGCGGCGGAACCATCATCGGTGGATTGCTGTCGATGCGGATTCATGTCGAGCGACCGATGTGGGTTGCATCGTGGCTGGTCTTTTTATGGGCGCCGCTGCCTCTCGCGCTCTCCATACCGCTACCGGTGCTGCTGCTGGCGCTGGTCGCTCTTGTCAACGGTATCGCTTCGCAGATGTTCGGTGTGTTGTGGAATACCACCCTGCATACGCAGATCCCGCCGCAAATGCTGTCACGCGTCTCGGCCTATGACCACCTGGGCTCAATCGCCCTGGCACCGCTGGGCGTCGTGGCGGCGGGTGTCCTGTATGAAGTCATTGGTGGACCGGCGACCCTGTGGTTGGTGGCGCTGGTGATCATCATGCCCACGGCGCTTGTGCTTTTTGTCCCCGGCGTGCGGAATCTGCGCGCAAATCAGTCTCTGGAACCGCACTGAGGCTGTCTTCTGGATCAGAGCCAGATCAGAGCTCGATCAGAGCTCTGGCAAAGCTTGATCAGAGAAAGACCGACAGATCAGCACGCACCACACCACGTTCGCCAACCGGCATCTGGACTGGCAGGGTCGCGCCGTCAGGCAAGACGCCTCCAGACAAGATGTAGATGTCTCCGACAAACTTGACCAACCCACGACCCTGGCCAGGGGTCGGCATTCGGGACGCAGGTCTGGCACTCAACAACAGCGTATCGCCCACCGAAAACCAGGGAAGATCCGCATCCAGCCTGGGACATGCGATCAACATGCCTTGTCGCACAGTTGCTTCTGCTGCAGATGATTGCAACGTGAAAAACGCAGCCGCCGCTTGCGCCAGATACTCAAGACCAACGGCAGTGGATACTCGGCCTTCCTTTACAAAAGCACTGTCAGCATGCAAGCGAATCACCGCCCATACACCCTGGTCATCGCTGGACAAAACGGCGTCGATGAGCAGCATTGGCGACCGATGTGGCACCAGCATTTCGATGGGTCGGATCAGACTCATCAATCAGTTGCCGGCGTCAATCAACGCCTGCACCCGCTCCTGCACGCTGATCGGCACGCCAAACTGCATGGTCTCCGTCGCTGCTTCAACCGGTACCTGTACCGTATAGGCTTCGTTGATCAGCGCGTCATCCGCATTGTGGATCTGGTAGTAGATCCTCAGGCGATATTCCCACTCAACGAGTTGCGCGGATACCCGCAACTCCGAATTGAAGCCGGCACTGCGGATGTAACGAACACGCGTATCGACGATGGGCCAGATCTGCCGCTGAGCGCCCATCTGGAAGTAACCGAAGTCGAAGCGCGCCAGTAACGCGACCCGCGCGGTATCGTAATAACGAAAGTAATTGCCATGCCAGGCAAAACCCGTTGGGTCGGCATCCTGAAAAGGGACGACAACTGGCACCTCCACGCGCAAGGCAGCATGATCGGCCCAGCTCTGCTCCCACAGGCGTCCCCGCCGATTCCGTCCGGAGGCTGTTCTGCGTGTCATGCCTTGTTAATCCATCGTATTCAATTGGCGCGATGGCGAACGATACAACAGCCTGCCCTGTGTGCACACACGACCTGCGGATTCAATGACGAACTCAAGCGCCATCGGCTCAGCGCGCAAATCAGCCTTCAGCCAGGAAGCCGGCTGTATCGTTGTCTTGAACTTGATGTTCGCAAGTCCTGCAAAGTGCAGGCCGTCAAACGACGGGAAAATCCGCGCCACTGCTGATCTTATCCATTCAATCTGAACGATCCCGGGCAGAATGGGATTGCCCGGGAAGTGACCTGCAAACACCGGCAATGCACCATCAATCCACAAGTACGCGCTGGCCGCGTTGTCACTGGCCTGTAGATGAGCGCACCAGATCTCCGGCGCTTCAACTCGTACAACGCTTCTGTGCCAATCCACCCAGGTTTTTTCACTCACCGGCAGGCGAGCATGCCAGCCGATCGTGGCATCAGAACCGCCTTGTGCAGTCAGCACTTCCAGTGACGCGGGATCAACCAGTTCGATAAATGGCGGTTGCAGATCGATCGTCATAAGGCACTCATGTCTCGGACAACAACAATTCTGCCCTCGGGCTGGTCAAACCACCTCACGCTCGGTAACCTCTGGCCGGTTCGCACTTGGGTATTCAATTCCTTTGACCATGTGCTGGAACGTACCGGACTCCTCGCATTTTTCCTGCGTTTATCCGGGAGGAAGTACGGTTCGAGGACCTGGTCGCCACATCATGCGCAGTAACATGAGCAGTAACATGAGCAGCAGTAAAAAAGCAGTAGCTGAAGACTGACACGCAAAGTGGTATTCGTAAATCGCTATACATTGACGAGCGCGTTGGGCACCGGGCTTACCCCCATGCGCGCAGCTCTGAAGTCAGGTCGAAGCGGACTCTCGCCGAGCCAGTGGCCGGACTCCACCATTCCCTGTTATCTCGGCGTCATCCCGGTTGCGCTTGATTCTGCCGTCATCGCTGACCTCGACAGTCGCAACAATCGCATGATCGATCTGGCGCTGACACAGGACGGGTTCACCGATGCCATAACCGCATTGCAGCGGCAGCTCGATCCAGGTCGTCTCGGGCTGGTCATGGGCACCAGCACCTCCAGCATTGATCGCACTGAACTGGCTTATCGTTCTCTGGACGCCGAGGGGCGATTCATTCCGCCGTACGTTCAACCCAGAGTCCACAGTCCCCACGCACCCGGGGACTTTGTCGCCGAACGATTGGGCATTGATGGTCCCTGCATGACGGTCAGCGCAGCCTGCGCATCCAGCGCCAAAGTCTTCGCCACCGCGAAGCGCTGGCTGGAGCAGGATCTGGTCGACGCGGTGGTCGTTGGCGGTGCCGACTCGCTCTGCCTGAGCGTTATTTATGGCTTCCACTCGCTCCAATTGGTGTCCCGCGATCCTTGCCGACCATTTTCACCCGATCGCACAGGTATAAGCCTCGGTGAAGCCGCCGGTTTTGCGTTGTTGACCCGTAATGACACGGGCACCGGCATCAGACTCAGCGGTGCCGGCGAAAGCTGCGATGCCTACCACATGTCGAGTGCGCATCCGGAAGGGCTCGGTGCCCGACTGAGCATCGAGCGAGCGCTGGCGAACGCTGGCTTGAATGCAAACGACATCGACTACGTCAATTTGCACGGCACCGGGACTCGAGCCAATGTTGACATCGAAGGCAAGGTCTGTGCGATGTTCGACAACACCAGAACCGTGTTGTCTGCAACCAAAGGCTGGACCGGTCATGCGCTGGGCGCGGCCGGCATCGTCGAATCCGTAATCGCCATGGATGCCCTGTGCACCGGTTTGTTACCCGGAACGATGAACACTCGACAATCTGAAGCGTCCTTCAATCTGCTGCTGGACAATCTCGAGCGCCCCACCCGCCACGTCCTGTCCAATTCATTTGGCTTCGGTGGCAACAACTGCTCACTGATCTTCAGCGCAGCATGATCATTCCACTGGCGGGCATCGGTATCTGGACAAAGGGACTGAATCACTTCAGTAATCTGCTGAACGGCATCGGGATCGACGACGAGGCCGAATACACGATGCCGGCACCGACCGCCATACCGGCGCGCGAACGGCGTCGAGCCGGGCATTTCATCAGTCTTGCTGTAGAGGTTGCGCACCAGGCCTGTGATATGGCCCAAATCGACAAGACGACCATCCCCTCCGTGTTTGCGTCCGCGCTGGCGGATACCGATATCAGCGACTACATGTGTCGAAAACTGGCTCAGCCGGAGAAGCTCCTCTCGCCTACCCAATTCCACAATTCGGTCCACAACGCGGCGTCCGGCTACTGGAGCATCAGCGCCCAGAACCGGGCACCCAGTACATTCGTCAGCGGTTTCGACCGCAGTTTTGGTGCCGGACTGCTGGAAGCGGCGAGCCAGGTCGTCGCCTTCGACACACCCGTGTTGATGGTGGGTTACGATATCGCGACGTCTTCACCCTTTCACGAGATGCTGCCCATCGATTCGGCCATGGGGGTGGCGCTGGTCCTGATGCCATCACACGCGATGCCGGCAGCGACGGCGAGCCTTGCCATCTCAATGAACGTCGTTCCTCGTGCAGGTGCTGGCGAATCGGCAAACCGTGGCACCCATCCGATGCAGGGCGGTCTGGACCTTGCCCTCCTGGCTGCGCAGTTGCAGCGTCGAAACAAACAAACAAGCACACTGGCTATTGATACGCCGCGCAGTGGCCATCTACAGATCGAACTGAGTCGAATGAACCCATGACGGGACAGATACCGACAAGACACACCGATGTGTGCATCCTGGGCGCTGGCCTGGCAGGCCTCTCGCTGGCGCGTCAGTTGCAACAACGCAAGCCTGACCTGTCGATCACGCTGGTTGAGCACCGGCGCTACCCTGTTGTCGAAGCGGCGCACAAGGTCGGCGAATCAACCGTCGAAATCGCCTCACACTATTTTTCCGAGATGCTGGGTCTGCGTGATCACATGAAGCAGCAACAGCTGCCGAAGTTTGGGCTTCGCCTGTTTTTCCGCGGTGAACAGGCCATCACCGATGATGTCTCTCGATACGACGAAGCAGGCCCGAGCACCGTCTTGCCAATACCCACCTACCAGATTGATCGGGGTCGTTTCGAAAATCACCTGGCGATCGAATGTCGGGCACAAGGCAGTCATCTGCTCGATCAAACCACGATTCGCAAGATCGAACTCTCCGCCGGAAAACACCGCGTGACCGTGCGCGGTGACGGGGGTGAACAGATCATCCAGTCGCGTTACCTGGTCGATGCCAGTGGGCGCCGCGCGTGGTTGCGCACTCACGAGGCTCTGGTGAAGGCGCTGAATCACAACAACCATGCCGTCTGGTTTCGGGTGGAAGGTGATCTCGATGTCGACAGCTGGAGCCACAACACCGAGTGGCTGGCGCGCTGTAGAGGCTCCCCGCGTCGACTGAGCACCAACCACTTCACGGGGCCGGGTTACTGGGTCTGGCTGATCCCGTTAGCCTCAGGTACGACCAGCGTCGGCGTCGTTTTTGATCCGGCCTTGCTCTCGCTGGATAGCGTCAATACGCATGAGCGATTCATGCACTGGCTGGCGGATGAACACCCGATCATCGCAGACGCCATCAGGTCACGTGCCGTCCTGGATTTTCATGTCCTGAAAAACTACGCGGTAGGCAGCAGTCAGATGATGTCCAGCGACGGCTGGATGATGACCGGCGACGCGGGTCCGTTCTCCGATCCCTTCTACTCGCCAGGCAGTGATTTCATTGCCTTTGCCAATGGATTCATCACAGAGCTGATCGTCACCGACGCACCGCACGAACGATTTGCCGAATTCCAGCGTCACTTCATGGGTTTTTTCACCAACACCATCTCCATCTATCGAGGGTTGTATCCCTGCATGGGTCATCGGGACCTCATGGTCATCAAGACACTCTGGGATTTCACTTATTACTGGGCAGTGCTCTCTAAGCTCTTCTTCACCGGCCGGTACACAGATCCACAATTCATGGCGTCTGCCCAGCCTCCGTTGTTGCGCTCTGCTGCACTGAACAGCCGGTTACAACGACAGCTCAAAGTCGCGGCCGGCAGTGGCATGCGAGTGGGCGGTGAGTCGGGCTTTCATGACTATCACGCCATACCGCTATTCCATCGGATGAAGAATGCACTGCTGCAAGGCGACTCCGCGCATGCCTACGACGAACTGAACGCGGATGTTGACGCACTTGAACGCATCGCCATCGAACTCACGCAGTGGATCGCGAAGATCCAGGCGGGTGAACGCATGCCAACGCTGGACACACTGGCTGACCATCCGGTTTTTGCCTGAGTCAGGCGTTACCCGGGACGACGGGTGTGTTCATCGGATTCTGGCGGCGCCCAGAAATCAAAGAGATTGAACCACGCAAACGGCGATGCCAGGACG
>CAMDVY010000050.1 GCA_945878745.1 Klebsiella pneumoniae
CAGCGGGGTTCGTCGGGATCGCTCTTGCTGTCGAAATAAGGGCTCTGAGGGTCAAACGCCGAACTGTCGGGATACGCCTCGCGGGCGACCCGGGCAATGCCGGCAATGCCAACTTCGGCGCAACTCGAGTGATAGATGAACACCTTGTCACCACGCTTCATCTGATCCCGCATCATGTTGCGGGCCTGATAATTGCGCACACCGTACCAGGGCTCCGTCTGTTTCGGTCGTGTTTGCAGATCTTCGATCCCAAACGTGCCCGGTTCGGTTTTCATCAGCCAGTAACTCATTCACGTGCCTCGCCAGGATCAAGGTGGAGCGATGCCGAACGTTACCATTAGACTACCTTTTTGGTCAGGCAGCGCCGACCCTTGTGCAGTAGTGAACTGGTGAGCGCTCTCGATGTTGACGACTGAAGCCGGCGTCTATCGCACGCCAACCACACTCTGACGAGGAACTCACCATGCGTTTTGCCGCCGCCGCTGCACCCAACATTGCCGATTGGAAGATCTTTGTCGAACTCGAAGCGCTGGGCTTTGACAGTGCCTGGGTGCCGGATTCGCAGATGATCTGGTCCGATACGTTTGCGGTGCTTTCCCTGGTGGCGGCTCATACCACCCGCCTGCGAGTCGGGACCGGCGTTGCGATTGCGCCAACACGTCTGGCGCCGGTCACGGCACATGCCATTGCGTCCATCAATCAGCTGGCACCCGGGCGCACCTTTCTGGGTATCGGCAGTGGTCACACTGCAATGCGCGCGATGGGTTTCGAGACGATGAAAGGTCCTGCGTTTCGTGAGTATTTACGCGTCGTTCGAGCGCTCCTGCACGGCGAAGAAGTGGACTACACCCTGGATGGCGAGACCCGGCCGATCCACTTCCTGCATCCGGATCAGGGTTACATCAATACGACGCATCCGGTGCCGATCTATGTGGGTGCCGATGGTCCGATTGCGCTGAAGGCGGCGGGCGCTTATGGCGATGGGCGCATCTCGGCCATGGACCCAACCCCGGATCGAATGGTGGCCAGTGTGGCGATTGCACGCGAGGGTGCCAGCGCCGTCGGGCGTGTTTTTCCTGAGCAGTTTTCGCCCATTGCGATGGTATCGGCCTGTGTGCTGCAACCCGGCGAGCGCAAGGACTCCGAGCGTGTGGTCGGTCAGGTTGGTGCAACGGTCGTCGGCGTGCTGCACTGGTGGTACGAGATGTATCGTGCCTACGGCAACGACGACATGGTTCCGGACCTGTGTCGTGATGAGTGGGCCCAGTATCTGCGGATTGTCTCGGGCTGGAACATGCCACCGGAGCGGGTCCATCAGCGACTGCATCTTGGTCACGCGACGTTCCTCGTTCCAGAAGAACGCAAGCTCGTCACGCCGGCAATGATCGAAGCTGCCGGTGCGCTGGTTGGTGAACCCGACGAAATCATCGCCCGCATTCGCTTGCATGAAGCCGCAGGTTTGCGGGAGCTTGTTTTGCTGCCCACCTTTGATCAGGCGCGTGCGGTGTTCCGTGACTTTTCCCGGGAGATCATCGCGCGCTATTGATCCCAGCGGAGTGTATTTGACACCTTTCGGGTGAGATCCCGCAGGCTCCAGGATTCATACGCGCTCGCGCTGGTCTACAGGCAGTGATCGATAACGAATCCAGGCGGCGCGGACCTCTTTCGCGGTAGCGCCGGGATGTTGCTCATGAAACGCCCGGGTGAAGCGATTCAGTTCGAATTGCGCGCCGATGACGACCGTTTTCTGGCGTCGACCAGACTGGTAAAGCGTTATCGCGTCGCCAAGCGTCCGATCGCCCAGGCTCTCTGCGAGGAACGTGCGGATCGGTCCAGTAAAGCGAAAGCCGGAGCCGGCCTCCCGTTCGAAGAACTCGCGCAAGACCTGACTGGCCCGTTGGCCCGGTGGAATCAGGGTCTCCCGTGTCAGCGGGGCTTCGAGTTGCCTGCCTGCCGGGCGCGGGCGAGTAGAAGGGCTGGCGGGCGTCTTGCCTTCCAGACAGGTAACGATGCGAGCGGTGACATCCTGCTTGGAACCCGTTGCGGGCAGCCCCAGGGTCCGTACAAAGGTGCAGAGCTCGACCTTCAGCCAGTACCAACGGAGGAACTCTGTGGTGGTGAGATCACGAGTAAGCGCAGGCCGCGCACTGTCGATGTCCATCAGGCAACGAACTCGGGCTCCAGCCCATCCATTCGACCGATCTTCTGGATCAGGTCTTCAACTCGACAGGAGTATCCCCACTCGTTGTCGTACCAGCCGATGACCTTGACGAACTCCCCGCCGATCACCTGCGTCAATTCGGCGTCAAAGACACAGCTGTGGCTATTGCCGACGATGTCGCTGGAAACCACCGCGTCGGTGCAGTACTGCAGGATTCCCTTCAACCGGCCGTTGGCCGCCACACGGAATGCAGCATTGATCTCATCGACAGTAGCTGGCTTGAGTAACTCCAGAGTCAGGTCGACCACGCTGCCGTCGGGCACGGGTACACGCATGGCCAGACCATCAAGTTTGCCCGCCAGTGCAGGAATCACCCGCCCGATGGCGGACGCCGCGCCAGTGCTGGTGGGAATGATGTTCAGTGCCGCATGGCGGGATCGTCGGAAGTCCTTGTGCGGTGAGTCCACCAGGTTCTGATCGGAGGTGTAGGCGTGAATGGTGTTCATCAGCCCACGGCGAATGCCAAACGCATCGTTCAGGACCATGGCCATGGGCGCGGCACAGTTGGTTGTACAACTGGCATTGCTGATGATGGTGGAAGCCGGGGTGACGACATGATCGTTCACGCCCAGGACCACGGTGCTGTCGAGATCATCCTTGGTGGGCACCGTGATCAGTACCCGTCGAGCCCCTTGTTTGAGATGGGCCTCGAGTTCAGTGACGCTGCGGAACTTGCCCGTGCTTTCGATGACGTAGTCGACCCCCAGTTCTCGCCACGGCAGCTTGTTCGGGTCTTTTTCACTCAGCACGCGAAACGGATCCCCATCGATGGTCAGCACATCGCCATTGAGGGATACCTCACCGGGGTAGATGCCATGCACGCTGTCGAATTTGAAGGCATAGGCGAGGGCATCAGGCGGCGCCAGGTCGTTGATGGCGACGACATCGAAGTGCTTGCGCAGTTTGGCGATGCGGGTGACGGTGCGGCCGATTCGACCGAAGCCGTTGATGGCTATTTTGGGGGCTGGCATGTTAGTTCTCCGGTCAGGACAAGGCGTCAAGGACTGAGTACAAAACCACAAGCATTGACGAGGAAAGAGATCGACTTCAGTTGTGATCCGATCGTCACCGACTATAACCTTTGAAGCCGATCTCCACAGCCCGCGGTTCTGGTGTTCAGAATACTGGAAATTCTGCGCTGGTCAGTCATCACGTGACGGGACATCAAAATTTTTTCCCTTGACCACATTTCGGGGAGTTAGTTTCCTGAAACGTTCAGATGCCATTGGAGTGGTGTCATGCACAGATTCCGGGAGTGTCTGGTAGTTTTTCTGTTCACGGAGCTTGAATAGAGACCGTTCGATTCGTTTTTTATCCCCTGCCTTCTTCGACCCTCAGGTCGCCCCCCAACGTAGTCGTCTTAGACCATTGATGGTGTTTGCGGGCTGTTGCCGATCGACGTTATTCGACCCGATAGTCTTTCAACGGCAGCGAGCTAGAGCCGTATTCGACGCGGTATAGACGGGGGCTTCCATGCGACGATTTGTCATCGTTCTACTGTGTGTTTGCAGCGCACGCATCTAGGCAGAACAACTGTTCGTTTCGGTCAATGAACCAGGCAAACCACTGGAATAAACATCTGCCACACCGAAGATCGCCGCAGAACCGGAAATCGTGGTGAACGCGAAAGATCCTGCGGCCAAGGTCGTCCGCGATGCGCGAGAAGGCGAGTACGCGTTATCGCTTTCGGCTGCGACCCAAACGGATGTCAGTTGTTTGAGCAGCGAAAAGGGTCGGCTCCTTCTTCTTCCGCGAAGCGCGCATACGAATCCTTCACCGTTGACGAGTTGAGCAGCGCCTCAGCCAGCATCGAGGTGTGTCCGCGTGGTTCTTACTGTGATCAATGCGGCAGACCTTTCGTCGGCGCGGCGGCGGAGGCTCTCGCCTGAGCCAGCTGTAGCGCCACCGACAGCGTCTCCATGAGTTCCTCCACCCGGACCGGTTTCGTGAGATAGCGAAAGAAGCCGGCTTTCATGCCACGGTCGATGTCGCGCGGCATCGCATTCGCACTCAGCGCGATAACAGGAATGTGGGCGGTCGTCGGATCTTCGGTGAGCCTTCCCAGTGCTTCGAGGCCGCTGATGCCAGGCAGGTTGATGTCCATCAGTATCACGTCGGGCTGGGCGGCGCGCGCAATCTCGATGCCGCTCAGGCCATCCTTCGCGGTCAGCAACTGGATGTCAGGTCGGCGCTCCAGCAAGCGCTGCACGAGCAGCAGATTGGCCGGGTTGTCCTCGACGTACAACACGGTGCGGCCGAGCCAACCGGCGGACACCGGTGGCGACGTCGCAACGTTTGGTGCCGCGTCAGGTAACGGCGTATCCGTTGTCGATTCGAGTTCGATCCAGAACACGCTGCCCTCGTTGACGCGGCTTTCAACGCCGATTTCGCCGTGCATCAACTCCACCAGGCGCTTGCTCACGACCAGGCCGATACCCGTGCCCTCCTCGGTACCTGCCTCCTGGCCGAGGCGGTTGAAGGGCTGGAACATCTGGGCAAGCTGTTCCGGCGCCAGACCTCGGCCGCTGTCATGCACTTCGATGCGCAAGCGCTGGTTGTCGGTGGAGTGACAGCGCACGTCCACGGTGCCGTTCTTACGGTTGTACTTGATTGCGTTGGACAACAGGTTGATGAGCACTTGCTTCGTGCGTGTTCGGTCGGCGTTGACGCAACAGACGGTTTCGAAGCGTGGGAAGGAGACCTGTATTCCGCTCTTTTGCGCCTGCGGTTCGGTCATGGCCTGGCACTCGGCCAGCACCTCGGCCAGCGATACGCTTTCCAAAGACAGCACAAGCTTGCCGGATTCGATCAGCGACAGGTCGAGAATCTCGTTGATCAACTCCAGGAGGTACCAGCCCGCCTGGAGGATTTGCTCAACGCTGGCTTTCTGGCTCGGTGATGGCTCCGGCGAGCCCGACTCGATCAGCTGGGCAAAGCCGAGGATCGCGTTCAGCGGCGAACGCAGCTCATGGCTCATGCTGGAGAGGAAGTCCGATTTCGCGAGGTTAGCCTTTTCGGCGGCGGACTTGGCACCTTGCAGTTCGGCGTTGGTTTCCTGAAGTGCCTGGTCGAGCAGTTTGCGTTCGGTGACGTCGCGCGCCGCAGCGAACACGCCCTGCAGGGTTCTGTCGCGGTCGTAGAACGTGGTCGCATTGTACGACACCACGGTTTCCCTGCCGTCGCGCGCGCGCGCGGTGAGCTCGTAGTTGGTGATCTTGTTTTCGCGCAACACACGTTTGACGCCGGCTTCGGCGCGCTGCGGGTCGGTGAAATAGTTCTTGAATGGCGCGCCGATCAGTTCGTCGCGCGTGCAGCCGGTCAGCGCTTCCATCTGCTTGTTGACGTCGGAGATGATCCCCGACGGATCGGTCGTCATCAGCGCATCGATGTTCGATTCGATGAGCGATCGGGTGTAGAACTGCTGGTCGCGCAGGCGCTGGTCGAGCTTCATCTGCTCGGCCTCGACCTGCTTGCGTGCCGTGTTGTCGGTACCGATCAGCAGGTAACCGATGATTATGCTCTCCTCATCGCGCAGCGCCGTCACGGAAACCACCGCCGGGAAACGGCTGCCGTCCTTGCGGATGTAGGTCAGCTCGTAGATGTCCTCGATGCCGCGCGAGGCCTTGAACACCAGCGCTTCGAAGCCGGGCGTGATCTCGACGCCAAGTTCGGCACTCAACGCTGTCGCCCGTATCAACAATTCGTCGGGGTCGGAAATCTCGGCCGGCGTCACCTTGTTCAGCACATCGGCGGCTGTGTAGCCCAGCATGCGCTCGGCGCCGACGTTGAAGATCTGGATCACGCCCTTGGCGTCGGTGGCGATGCTGGAGAAGTTGGCGCTGTTGAAGATAGCGTTCTGTAGCGCCCCGGCCTGCTTCAGTATCGCCTGACGCTGAAGTTCAATGCTTGAGTCGCGTTCAGCAAGTTCAACGGGTACATCGAGCTCGATGGAGCCATCTGTCGTCGCGGGCAAGGGAATCCTCCGGAAATGAACGCGTGTCAGAATTCGTCGCGCAGACTCGGAAAGCTGCGCAGTGCTTGGCTCTTCCAGGAATGAGGAAAACCCGCTCCCTTAGGCGTCAATACGGGGCGGATGCTCGGCGAGGCGTCGCCCGGCGTCTGTGCGCCAACGCACTTAGCGACACCAACGAACCGCCCTGTTCTGAAAATCTGCCTATCAATATCGAACGAATGAAAGCGACCAACAACTTGCTGGCAGCGATTCTGTTCTGGTGTCGCCGCACGCTGCACACACGACAGATCCGGGTCATGGTCATTCGAACTTCCGAAGATCTGCGTGTAATGGCATCGCGTCATTCGATCCAGATGGCGGGTGGGGTATGGCGCTTCCTGCGAACCGTGGGTGGTGGGGTCTCGTATGGCGCATGTAAAGGTGCTTATGCGCCAAAACTCTTCGCGCATCCCGATCGGCTGATGTTTCCACTCAAGCGCAAGGGTGAACGCGGTTTCGGTGGTTGGGAACGTGTGAGCTGGGAAGCAGCCATGGACGATATCGCTGCGCGTCTGCGCAAGGTCACCGACACGAACGGTCCCAAAGGGTTTGCCGTGGCCACGAGCAACTGGAACACCACCGTCGACAACGGCATGTGCCGCCGCTTCATGAATCTCCTGGGATCGACCAGTTTCATCAGCGGCGTGGCCTACTGCATGGGTAACACTGCGGCAGCACGCCGCATGGTCTATGGCTGGTACCCACGCGCCGATATCCTCAACAGCGAGTGCATCCTGCCGTTCGGCCACAACCCGCGCAGGCACTGCTGGACGTCGGAATTCAAGATGGTTCGGGTGGCGCAGGCCATCGGGGCGAAGCTGATCATGCTCGACCCACGAAAGAGCGAGAACGCGGAAGCCGCTGATTTGTGGTTGCCGCTATAACCGGATCCGAGCGGGTTTTCGTGCGAAGAAACCTATCATTCTGAATCGTTCAGTGCACCACGATTTCAGCGACGGACAGGCATACGCAGATGTGGCAGGCGCTATTGCTTGAGCACAGGGAGGATAGGAAGGATAACGGGTGTTTGGTCGATGTCCGGCGAAGAGCGTGCAAACGATCAGACGAATGTGAGGTTCACGCAGGAATGTGGTCTGCTATCCCCACGGTCGCGGGCGTGAAGTGTCCCAAGCGCAGTGGCTGATCACGAAGCCTGGTTGGCACGGTCAGATGCAATTCGACCATCAGTGAGTTCAATGATTCGATCACAGCGCTGTGCCAGTCGCGAGTCGTGCGTGACAATCAGGAAACTGGTCCCGCTGTCGTGGTTAACCTTACGCAGCAGGTCAAACACGCTGTCAGCGGACTGGGTGTCCAGGTTGCCGGTGGGTTCGTCGGCCAGCACCAAAGCTGGCTGCATCACCAGCGCCCGTGCGATCGCCACTCGTTGCTGCTGCCCACCCGACAGATCATTGGCCAGATGGTCCGCCCACTGCGTCAAGCCAACCGCATCGATAAGTTCTGCAGCGCGTTGCTGCATCGCCTTGTTTGGCCGACCGCTGGCCGCCAGCAGAGGCAACATCACGTTCTCCTGTGCGGTAAACGCGGGCAGCAAATTGTGAAACTGAAACACAAATCCAACCGCGCGAGCGCGCAGCTGCGTGAGCGCGTTGTCCGCCAATGCCGCGGCCTCGATACCGGTAATGAACAGCCGACCATCTGTGGGCCGATCCAGCAGCCCTATCAAATTCAACAAGGTGCTCTTGCCAGAACCAGATGGGCCAATCAATGCGGTGAACTCGCCACGCTGTATCTTCAGATCGATGCCATGCAGAACTTCGGTTTCGGCCTTCGTTCCCAACGCGTAGGACTTGCGGATGCCTTCCAGGCGCAGGGTCGTGGCATCACCCACGGATGGCATTGGCAGGATCCATTCTCGCGGCAGTGCGGGCGGGAAAGACAGCAGCCAAAGTGCCGACAATGGTGGCGCCAAACGCCGCCCAGAAGAACAACCATGGATCGAATTCAATGATGAAAATCGGCGTGCCATCGGCGTTTCTGGCGATACCGCGCCAGGCATTGAGAAAGGCCCAGCCAGCGAAAGACCCGAGCAGCGACCCGAGCAGCCCCATGACGGCGCCTTGTAACAAGAACAACCGCAGTATCTGGATCCGAGTGGTGCCGGTCGCGCGCAGGATGCCAATCTCTTTGGATTTCTGCACCACTGAAACCACCAGCACACTGGCGATACCCAGGGCGGCAGTCAGGCCGACGAAAAATCGAATGATGAAGTTCGACATGGATTGCGCCTGCAGCGCACTGAAAAACTGCGCGTTGAGCACAATCCAGCTCTCCACGTCGAGACCGGTTTGTGCACGGATGACTTGTGCCACACGCTCGGCTTCGAAAGGCTTGCTGACATTGAGCTCGACGCTGGTCGCTCCGCCAGGAAGATTGAGCAGGCTTTGCGCGGTGCGCAACGCAACAAACACCGAACGTTCGTTGAAGCCCTTGTTGCCAAAGTCGAACACCCCCACCACCGTCAGCGTCACGCGCGCCTTGGTCGCCGATTGCAGAATCAGCTTGTCACCCAATCCAACGCCGAGGTCCAGTCCCAGATCAGTCCCGATTAGAATGCCATCGCCGGTAACCTCGGGCGTGCCTGCAGTCATTTGCTGGCGTAGTGCAATCAAACGCAGGTAAGACTCGGGCTCGATTCCGGTCACGTTGACCGCTTTGTTGGCGTCGCCGCGCAACACAAACCCGGCCCCGGCGACAACTGGCGTCACGACCACCACCTCGGGCATCTTGAGTAGTGTAACGCGCACCGTCTGCCACTGATCCACTGAGCGCAGGCGCTGCGCGCGCGGCTGGATCAGCGTCGCCAGCAAGGTCGCATCGTCACCGCGCAGCGGTCGCGCCACTTCCTTCGGTGGTCGAATGACAATTTGTGCCTGATAGTCGAGCGTGCGACGGAACAAGTTGCTTTGCAGCCCGCTGATCAATGCGGAAATGAACACGATGACCGATACGCCCAAGGCAACACCTGCAATGATCAGCAGGGTTTGCATCAAGCCCTCACGCATAAAGCGCGTGGCCATGATCCATTCAAATGGCAACAGTGGATTCATCGCGCCGCCTGCAGACGGGGCCGCACGCGTGCGCCTGCCACAACTGTAACTGCCGTCGCCGAAATCACCGCCTCGCCCACCGTGAGTCCACTCAGGACTTCGGTGTTTTCGTCGCCTCGCAACCCGATCGCGACGTCCTGGTGCACCGCATGCCGCTGTCGAATGACCAGGACCCATGGCACGCTGCCACCAATATCGCGGATCGCACCGGTCGGGATCACCAGTGCTCCGCTGCGCCGGGCGGTGTCGATATCGACCGAGATGGTCATGTCCTGGCGCAGATACGGTGGTGGTATCGGGACGTCGAGCTTGACCTGGACGGCACCTCGACTGGCGTCGATGCCTGGATTGATATAGGCCACCGTGGCATCGAAACGCAGGTTGGAAAATGCGTCGGCGGACGCCAGCGCGGGTTGACCGAGTACGATCTTGCCAAGGTTTTTTTCATCCAGCTGCACTTCAATCTGGGTTCGCCCTGTCGCCGCCAGACCCATCAGCACCTGACCAGTTTGAACGACATCGCCGGGCTCCACCGCGCGACTGATCAGGATGCCGTCTGCTGGTGCAAGAATGCGGTGCTGGGCTAGTTTCACGTGTGCTTGCTGTAAAGTCGCCAGCGCCTGCGCCACAACAGCCTGCGCAACCGCTGCGGTGCTGCCCTGGGGCTGGCGGGCAACCACTTGCAAACGCGCCGATTCGAGCTGGCTCCTGGCCACGTCCACATTTCGCTGTGCGCTGTCGAGTTCGACCTGCCCGACAAAACCACGCGTCTTGAGATCGCGAATACGGACGAACTGTTTGCTGGCCTGTTGCCAATTGGCGTTACTCTCGAGCTGGCTTTGTTGCGCCGCCCGCAGTTCCACTTCGTTGAGTACGCGAAGTCGGGCCTCAGCCTGCGCGGTGGCCGCAACAGCCTGCTCGACACTGGCTTGCGCTTCAGTGTCGTTGAGTTCGAGCAGCAATTGCTCCCGCCTGACACTGGCACCTTCTTCGACTTCCACACGCGCCACCCGGCCGCTGATCTGCGCAGCAATCGCAACACGCTGTGGCGTGATGATACGGCCACTGGCAACAACGGTTTGACGCAGGTCACCGACCCGCACGAGATAGCTGTCGACCGGCGTGCCCAATGCCAGATTGCGCAGCAACCAGGCAAGCAGCAGTAATAGCAGGGCTGCGGCGATGCCGAGTTTCATCCGGTTAGTGGATTTTTTCTCTACCGGTACCGGAGTACTCATGCGAGCAGCCCTTGAGGTAGCCGGCTGCACCTACAGCAAGATGGAAACAGCGACACGGACGTGACCCTCATAGGCGGGAGGGAAAACCGCGGATGCTGCCAGATCTGATGCGTCAGATACGGCGACGACGACTTGATCGGCATCAATTCCCGAGCGTCGAGCATGGCTCGGACCAGGCATCGGGTCTGTGCGTTGCCGAACCGACGCCAACGCGCGCCGCCATCCAAGCATCAGCGCCCCGACGGCTGGCCGTCGCTACCTCGCTGTCGCCTTGTATCGACAACGGTAATCCCGAGGACACGCCCCGCAGTAGGTAACTCCGAGAAATTCTCGGGACACACCTCGGGAACGACTTCGATTCGGAGACAGCTACGCACGTGAACCCCGATGTGTGTCCGCGTAGAAATCGCCCCCCTCCCCGCGATAACCCATAGAATTTATGCACCCGTGAGATGCTCCCGCGGCTCCTCGTCGATACGACTGTCCGCAGTTGGTAAGTCATCAGGCAACTGGCACTTTCCGGGTGCAATGATCCGGAGGGGGATATGTCTGGTGTCGTTCTCTCTCTGTTAGGTCATGGGCGGTGTGCCGAAC
>CAMDVY010000051.1 GCA_945878745.1 Klebsiella pneumoniae
CGTCTTTTTCACAAACTAACGAATTGAACATGTCTCGCAAACCACTTCTGTCCATGAGCATTACCCGGGCGACCACCGTCGATGTGGCGCTGCTGGCGTGTGTCCATGGCTGGGGTGGAACGGGGGACGCAGGCGGATAGTAGATCTTCCGTCCAATCAAAACCCCGGCGTCCACCCAGACCCCGGGGTTTTTTTTTGGCTGCGTGAGGACTTCTGTCAGACAGGAGAGGTGAGATGACTCGATGGATTGAACTCAATACCTGGCAGGGGCTGCAAGGCAATCTGCCCAAGTCCATGCTGCTGGCTTTTTTTCAGGTATTCCTGGTGATCATTCCCATCATCGTGCCGTACTTCCAGCAGCACGGCCTGTCGATGCAACAGGTCTTTCTGACGCAGGCCTGGTTTGGTGCGGTGGTCGTGATCATGGAAATTCCCAGCGGTGTGCTGGCGGATCAGTTCGGTCGAAAGAAGGCGCTGGTACTGGGCGCGTTTTTTCTGGCGTGCGGCCACCTGTCACTGTTGTGGGCCGATTCATTCACGGGATTCCTGATCTTCGAGGGACTGCTGGGTATCGGAGTGAGTCTGATCTCCGGCGCTGACCTGGCACTCTTGTACGACACCGAACTTGCGCTCAATCGGGTCGATGAATCGCCACGCGCCGTAGCCAATCTGTACAGCATGCACTCGGCTTCTGAAGCCATCGCCGCGATTGCCTGTTCGTTATTGCTGCTGGTGTCGATAGACGCCGTAGTTGTGATTCAGGTGGTTGCGGGCTGTCTGCCCATGCTGATCGCGAGGACGCTGGTCGAACCCGATCACAAGGCCGGCCAGGAACATGAGCCCCTGCGGTTCGCCGAAGTGCTGAAACATCTGGTAGCCAATGGTTCAATCATGCGCTGGACCGTGTTGTCCTTGTCCTTGTGGAGCCTGACGACTTTTTTTGCCGTCTGGATTCTGCAACGGTACTGGTTTGAGAATGACGTGCCACTGACCATGTTCGGTTATCTGTGGGCAGGGTACACCGCGATTGCAGGGCTTGCCGGACGATGGGCCGTTCGGACCGAAGCTCGGCTTGGCATAACGGCTCTGCTGGTGTTGATCGGCCTGTTACCGGTGCTTGGTTACGTCGGACTGGCAACCATGCCGCTGCTGTTTGCGCTGGTGGTGTCGGTGGTCTTTTTTATGGCTCGCGGACTAGGACTGGTGGTGCTGCGCGATGCGCTCAATCGTCGTACGCCGTCGCACTTTCGAGCCACCGCGAACTCCATGGCCAGTTTCGGCTTTCGAGCGGCGTTTGTGGTGGCAGGACCATTGGTGGGTGCGTTCATGGACGTTACCGATATGACGGCAACACTTTGGCTGTTGGCGACTGGATCGATGGTGATTTCGTTGGGTGTGCTGGTACCGCTGTGGCTGGCGATTGCCCGGTCTGAACTTAGTCCGGCAGACGGTGTCCCAGCCAGCATGAACCATGAAGGACCTGACTGATGATCAAATCCGGGATTCTGGGCGCTGTGCTGTTCTGTACTTTGTTGAGTGGCTTTGCCGGCCAAGGTGTTGCATCGACAACCGGTGGGGTTGTCTGGCAGCCCTATGACGACAGCGTTTTCGAGCGCGCCAGAGCGGAGAAGAAAATCGTCCTGCTCAACCTGGAAGCAGTCTGGTGCCACTGGTGTCATGTCATGGCAGCCCAGACCTATTCCGACTCGCAGGTTCAAGCGCTGCTTGCCAGGCACTTCATAACCGTCAAGGTTGATCAGGATGCACGGCCGGATTTATCGACACGCTATCGGGATTGGGGGTGGCCTGCGACCATATTTCTCGATGGTGACGGCGTTGATGTGGTGAAGCGGGCGGGATTCATCGGTCCGGTCCCGTTTGCTCGTCTGTTGCAGGCCATCGTTGCCGATCCGACACCCGAGCCTGCGTCGGCTCGGCCGGTGATCGCGAGTTATGCCGTCAGTGCGACGCTGCCGGCAGGACTTCGAGCCAGTTTGCTGCAGCGTCACGAGCAGCTGATTGATCCGGTGCTCGGTGGGTTGCGAACGGCGCAGAAACGAATTGACCGGGATGCTCTGGAATTCGCCCTGCGTGCGGCCAGTGAAGGGGATGCCGATGCTGCGCGTTATGCACGAACCACGCTCGATGCGGCGCGCGGCATTCTGGATCCGGTCTGGGGCGGCTTCTATCAGTACTCCACCGGTGGTGGCTGGCAACAACCTCATTTTGAAAAGCTGATGCGCATCCAGGCTGCGTACCTGCGCAGTTATGCGCTGGCGTATGGCCTCTGGCGTGATCCAAAGGATCTGGCCACAGCGATGTCGATCATCACCTATGTCGATCATTTTTTAACCAGCCCTGAGGGCGTATTCAGGGTCAGCCAGGATGCCGATCTCAAGCCGGGTGAACATGCGGCCGAGTATTTTCAACTCGATGACGAAGGTCGGATGGCCGAGGGTATTCCGAGGGTGGATGAAAATCTGTACGCCCGCGAAAACGGTGTGATGATCGAGGCGCTGCTCGTGCTCTTCGAATTCACGGGAGATCGCACGTTGCTTGATCGTGCCAACCAGGCGGCCACCTGGGTTGCACGCCATCGATTGAATGTCGACGGTGGCTTTCGACATGATGAAGAGGACCTGGATGCTCGTTATCTGGCTGACAACCTCGCCATGGCGCGCGCGTTGCTGCAATTCTATCGAGTGACTGCAGATCGACGATTCCTGCGAGCCGCGATGCACACGGCCAGCTACATGAACCGCAATTTCCGGCAATCGGGGGCGGGTGTGCTGCCGGTGAGTGGGGCGTCCGGTCCGCTCAGTCCGGTACCGGATGTTGACGACAATATCAGCTATGCGCGCTTCAATAACCTCATGTTCCACTATTCCGGAGATGCCTCGTTCCAGGATGCAGCGGAACATGCGATGCGCTTTTTGGCGACCGAGCAGGTTGCTCTTGCGGCGAGTACCGAGGTTGGCATCCTCCTCGCGGATCACGAGCTGGCCAATGATCCGCTGCACCTCACCGTGCGCGCTGGAAAACGAGCGCAGGGCGCACAGTCTCTGTTTGAGACGGCCCAGCACGTGCCGGGTTTCTACAAACGCATCGAGTGGTGGGATGAGGCTGAAGGTCCGCTGCCTAACCCGGATGTGACCTATCCCAATTTGCCGAGACCGGCGGCCTTTGTCTGTACCAACAAGGTGTGTTCGGTGCCGTTGTTCACGCCGCAGGAGATGAGCGAGTTCGTAATTGAACACACGGCAACACAGCCGCAGGCTGCGGACCCCGTATGACAACAGGCCAGGTTTTTCTGGCCCGTCGTTGTCCCTTCAGTTCACTAGGGAAGGTCTGATTAACCTTGATTCGACAATAGTCGGTAGCGTTTCAGACACACCACCCAACACAACGTCGGACAGCGCTCCCCACTGCAGCGGTGGTCTCTTTGTAGGAGCGGTCTCTGACCGCGATTGCTGGGTTAATCGAAGATCGCGATCAGGAGATCGCTCCTACAATTGATTGAATCTGCTAACTTCATCAGTTTTGACCTTACAGTTTGATTTCCGCTGCAATCCCCGCCCGCTCCGCGCTCAATCGTTCGGAAGCTCTCAACACCCCCTTCGCACCATGTTGTGTTGCGAAATTATTGTCTAATTGAGGTTAATCGGACTTTCCCTAGGGTGATTCCGGCAGGCCCATCACCAACAGGAGATTGCCGGGCATGTGGTTATAGATGCCATAACCGGAGCTGATGACCACCAGTCCATCCTGAACGGTTGCTGCTGCAGCGCCGCCAAGGGATCCACCCCGCGCTGTTTCACCGGTTATCGAGGTGAAATCTTTCGTCGTATCCACGCTCAGCAGTTCGGTGCCGTTTTTGATGTTGTGCACACGCATGACACCATCCATGCCTCCTGCGAAGACGACGTCGCCGACGACGGTCACGGCCTGCGAAATCCCCGGGTGGCAGAATTGCCGATCACCGCAGACGTTGTCAGGCGCTGCGGCATACCAGGCTTCCTCGCCAGTTGCGAGGTCGATCGCGTGCAGTCCCGGTTTCGCACTTTCGGTGTATTCGCGCCCATCAGGCATGTCGGTGATGGGCACGTAGAGCGTCTTGTCATCAGCCGCCATGCCAAAATGGACGCCGCCCTGAATGCCACCTCTGCCGACCTTTTTCTGCCACACCACTTTGCCAGTGGCTGGGTCCAGTGCGTGAACTTCACCAGACTTCTGGCCGGCGACGACCAGTTCCCTGCCGTCCGCGGCAGTAGCGAGCATCGTCCCGGCACCAAAATCGAAGTCAGGTCCGCCTTCAGGTGGACAGCTGTGGTCGTTCACGGTATCGCATGCTGTATTCCAGACATCGTTGGCAGTGGCCTGGAACGACCAGTTCACCTTGCCGGAGTCCATGTCGATCGCAAGGATTGCATCGCTGGTGAGAGTCGCCGGTGAGCTCATGTTCTCACCAGTGCCGATGTAGAGCTGGTTGCGCTTGGCGTCGATGGTTGGTGCATTCCAGACCGTGGCGCCCGAAGGCCCCATCATGTTGGTGCCAGCTCTGTTCTGACTCTGCACCACAGCTGGCGTGGGAATGGTAAATGTCTGCCACAGAAGTTTGCCGTCAGTGATGTCATAGGCGGCAACCGAGCCACTTGCCGTGCAACACTCGTAGGTTGGGTCTGCGGCCTGACTGACTTCCAGAGAGGATACGGGGACAAACAGCTTGCCATTGTGCAAGGCCGGTGTGCCGGTGATGGTTGCATTGGGATGTGCATCAGCGCGCTGACGCCACAGCAGCTTGCCGTCGGAGGCATCAACAGCATAGGCATAACCGAGTACATCCCCGAAGTAGACGCGGGGCTTTGCCGCGGAATCGCCGGCTTCCCAGTTGTCAATGGCGATGCCAGTACGAATTTCAGCGTTGGCTTCATACGCCCAATGCTGGCAACCGGTTTTCTGGTCGAGCGCGTACAGCCTGCCGTTGTGGCTGCCGACAAACAGAACGCCGCCGGCCAGCGTGGGTTGTGAACGTGCACGATTGGCACCGGGAAACTTCAATGACCACAGTGGTTTCAGTGACGCCACGTTGTTGGCATCGATGCCGGCATCCGTCGTGCTGACGCGGCGGGTGTTTCGCTCACCCATGCCATTGCCCCGCAGTCTCGGTGGCTTGTTCAGATCCAGTACCGAGCCCGATGCCGAAACGGGTGTGCACGATGGCAATGCCGCCGTTTCAGCGGCGCCCAGTGCTGTGCCACCGAGGTATTCGGCAACCTGTTTCCGTTCATCGGCCGACAGCATGGCGGCGTTGGCTTGCATGACACCCTTTTCAAGGACAGCAAGGATGGCTTCCGGGGTCATCAAGCCAATCATGTCGCGATGTGGTGCTTTTTGTACCGCGCCGTTGTGGCAGCTCGCGCAGGCCTTGTCGTAGACCAGCTTGCCTGGCATGGCGTCGCGTGCGCGTTGTGCATTGACGATGGCTTGCATGCCATCGGTGGCTGGGGCCTCCTGAGCGGTCGTGGCTTCAGCTTCAGTTGCGGCGGCAGCGGCCTCGGTGGCATCTGCGGGTTTTGATTCCTGCCCACACGCCGTGAGCAGAAACAGGAGGGCGAAGACAGTC
Organism: Klebsiella pneumoniae; assembly: GCA_945878745.1. GTDB lineage: Bacteria > Pseudomonadota > Gammaproteobacteria > Pseudomonadales > Azotimanducaceae > SYFY01. The sequence goes on from CAMDVY010000051.1 coordinate 5,624, forward strand.
GTGATCTTGGTTTTCATCAAGGTTGAGTCCGATACCAGGTTTCTGCTTCCGCCAGTGCGCGTCGGTAAGCCGGCAGACACGCTGCCAGACACACAAAGGCGATGGTGTAGTTTGCTGCGGCAAGGATGGAAATGGCTTTGCCCAGCGCCAGTTCACTGCCAAACACGTAGTCGCTGATGATCGCAGGCAGTGATGGCGCAAACGTGTAGGAGAGAAAGCTGACGGCGACCAGGTAGAACGCCACCATCTGCCCGCGCAGTTCATTAGGGGAGATGGCCTGCAAGGTAGTCATCATGAGGCCTGAGGGCATGGCCATGAGGAAGGTCACGGGGATCAGCAAGACAATCGCCAGTTTCGGGTCCGGCATCACCGTGAAGGCGGTCGCCGTTGGCAGCAGCGCCAGGGAAGTCCACATCACGATTCGCAGGGTTGCATCGGTGCGCCCTTTGGCTATCCATTTCCCGGCCCAGTAACCAGCCAGCACACTGCCGCTGATACCAACCACCAGCGCGATGGTCCCATAGGTGAGACCGATCTCGGTACGAGTCCAGCCGTGGTTGCGAACGTAGTATTCAACCAGCCAGGAGAACAGCGAAAAACCCTGCGTCGAGAGGCACAGATAGGCCGTGAACATCAGGAAGAAGAGGGCGCCGCGGGATTTGATGAAGGCCCACACTTCCTTGAACGGCACTGCATCCGTGCCGGCACGGACTCGCCCCTGACGGGCCGGTTCCCGGGTTGTCATGACCAGCAGGGCAACCAGGAGCCCCGGAAATCCGACGACCAGAAACACCATCTGCCAGGAAAACACCTCGCCGAGAACAGGCAGGTGCACGTTGGGTGTGGCTTCGAGGTAGTCGATGAGGGGACCGCCCAGGATATTGGCCAAGCCCTGGCCGATGAAAGGTGACGCTGAAACGAACCCGATGGCCAGTGGCAAGCGATCGCGCGTGAACAGATCGGCAAGCGTTGAGTTGGCCGCCGGACCGAGAGTCGCTTCGCCAACACCGACACCCATCCGGGCCAGGAACAACTGCCAGTATTGACCTGCTGTGCCACACAAAGAGGTCATCACGCTCCAGCCGGCGACACCGGCCACCATGAGCTTGCGTCGATCCGCCCGGTCTGCCAGACGACCCATGGGTACAGACATGACGTTGTAAAACAGGGCAAACGCCAGACCCATGATGAGCGAGACCTGAGTGTCACTGATGCCACCCAGGTCGCGTTTGACCGGGCCGATCATGACATTGAGGATCTGACGGTCAATGAAAGACAGGGTCGACGCCAGTGTGAGGACGAAGACGACGTACCACAGGTATCGGGTCGAATAACGTTGTTCGGTTAGCATCGGTGAAGGGTACGGGTTTTTCTCGTGATTGCGAAGACTCGGAATTCAGCGGGGGGGTGCACTGTTTTGAGGGTGTTGTTTTGAGGGTGTTGTTTTGCGGGAGGCCAACTCGGGACGATTCTCGCTATGATGCAGGTCTTCGGAGGAAAACCTGATGACCGGCAAGACAGTTCACGTGCGCAAGCGCGGTTACGATGTGATTCGCGATCCCCTGCTCAACAAGGGGACGGCCTTCACCCTGGAGGAGCGCAGGGCGCTGGGGTTGAGCGGGTTGCTGCCTTCCGAAGTCAACACCATGGATCAGCAGGCCAGACGGGCCTATGCCGGGATCGAGCGACAGAGCGATCCGTTGGCGCGGTACGTTGCGTTGTCGGCCTTGCAGGATCGCAATGAATATCTGTTTTATCGCCTGCTCAATGAACATCTGGCGGCGTTGATGCCGATTGTGTACACACCGACAGTCGGCCTCGCGACCCAGAACTTCAGTCACGTGTTCCAGCGTGGTCGAGGCGTGTGGATCACACCGGATTGTCGCGGCCGGGTCAGTGAGGTACTTGCCAACGCGACCGTTGGACGCAACATCGAACTGCTGGTTGCCACGGACAACGAATCAATTCTGGGGATCGGCGACCAGGGTGCCGGGGGAATGGCGATCTCTGTCGGCAAACTCGCGTTGTATGTCGTGGGAGCGGGAATTGACCCGGCCACGACGCTGCCTGTCAGTCTGGATGTGGGTACAGACAATCAGTCTCTGCTGGACGACCCGATGTATATCGGCTGGCGACAGCCACGTCTGCGTGGCGCGGCGTACGATGAACTGGTTGATGAGTTTGTTGAGGCCGTGAAAACCGAGTTTCCCGGCGCACTCCTGCAGTGGGAGGACTTTCGCAAGGACAACGCGCAGTCTCTGCTGGCTCGCCATCGAGAGCATATTCTCTCTTTCAACGATGATATCCAGGGCACGGGCGCGGTTGCTCTCGCGGGTATCAACTCGGCGATGCGTATCCTCGGGCAGTCGCTGACCGACCAGCGAATTCTCATTTTTGGCGCTGGCGCAGCGGGGCTCGGCATTGCTCGTCAGATCAAGGCCGGCCTCATGTTGCACGGCGTGGATGAAGCGGCAAGCAAGCGTCATCTGGCCGTCATGGACAGTCGCGGGCTGCTGATTGAAGGACCTCGGTTTGACGACGCATACAAGGTTGAACTCGCCTGGCCTGCGGCACTGGCCGAGGCAGAAGGGCTGGTTGGCGAAGCCGCCCGTCAGCTGGTGGACGTCATCGAGCAGTATCGACCAACGGTGTTGATTGGCGCATCCGGCCAGCCGCGGTCGTTTTCCGAGAGCGCCATTCGCGCCATGGCGCGACACACCGCGCGTCCGGTCATCATGCCCTTTTCGAATCCGACCGATCGTGCCGAAGCCACGCCGCAGGAGATCATGACCTGGACCAACGGTCAGGCACTGGTCGCAACAGGCAGCCCGTTTGCACCCGTTGAATTCAACGGCAGAAAGATTGCGGTGGGTCAGGGCAACAATGTCTTCATCTTCCCTGGCCTCGGTCTGGGTGCGCTGGCTTGTGCGTGTCACCAGATCACCGATTCCATGGTGGCAGTCGCCGCCGAAGCACTCGCCAACACCGTGACCGATTCGGAACTCGAGTCCGGATCGCTGTTCCCGGAAGTTTCGCGTCTGCGCGCCGTGAGCCAGGTTGTTGCTCGAGCGGTGGCGCGTCAGGCGCACACTGACGGTGTCGCCGGTCGCAGCCTCAACGAGGCAATTGCCAGTATCGAAGGCGAGCGCTGGTCGCCGGACTATCCGGAGCTGGCGCCGGCCTGAGGCTGTTTTCTTTTTTTCTTGCCTACGGGCATCCTGCCCTTACGGCGCTACCGGTCGCTTTGCTCCCTCACGCTGCGGGAATCGGCTACGCCGATACCCTTGCGGCCCGGCCATCCATGGCCGGGTGATGTGCCCGACCATCTTCGCGTGTTCGTGATGGCGGAATTTCAAACCTTCTTGTAGCGGCGATCTCGATCCCTTTTGTAGGAGCGGTCTCCGACCGCGAAGAACAGCCCACACGATCGCGATCAGGAGTTCGCTCCTACAATGTTGCTAACGAGATCCAGCAGCCGCGACGCTGTCGGGAAGTCTCAAGGCGGCACACGGATGTGCCGCCCACCGGCACTATCGGCGCAGCCGATCGCGCCGGTGTGAGGGAGCGAAGCGACCGGTGTCCGCGTGAGGGCAGGATGCCCGAAGCCAACAAGAGGTAAACAGCGGAATATTGCAGACGTTACATGGCCGGGAAGTCTCAAGGCGGCACACGGAAGTGCCGCCCACCGGCACTATCGGCGGAGCCGATCGCGCCGGTGTGAGGGAGCGGAGCGACCGGTGTCCGCGTGAGGGCAGGATGCCCGAAGCGGACGAATTAAAGGACGCCTAGTGATAAACCGCATCGCCATCCTGCCGATGCTGCGTGGTATCGACCCCGGCCTGCTCAAACGCGGCGTCGATGGCTTCCTTGATGCAGGTTGCGCAGCAGCCTTCTTCTACCAGATCCTCGGCGAGGAATCCGATGAGGTCATAAAGGGTGTAACTGCCTTCGCTCTGCTCATCGAAGCGAAACATGATGTCCTTGATGGTCTGCAGAACGGTGTCAAGCCGTGCTTCGTCCGCTACCTGTTTGGTTTCTTCTTCGTTCATCAATGTTCCTGATTGCCTGGGGCCGGGGCGTGCTTTGACCAGCGATGCTGGATCGCGGTGCCGGTCGGGCATTGTAACGTGAACTGGATCACGTTCGGCCAATAGCACGCGTCCACTCCACCGGCTGGACAAATCAGTATTGGGTCACGGTTCGATGGGCGCAGTGCCTGCACAATGGAGAGACCAGAGTGCATAGCACGGATAGATCACTCGACTCATGCAGGCAACAGGATTTTTCGCCTCAATCAAACGGATTTTCAGTCCGGACCACAGCTTGCCCTACCTCGGCGCGATGTTCGTCATGGGGCTGGTGTCCGTTCTCTACCTCTATTTTCAGCAGCAGAGCAGTCAGGCCCAATTGCAGCAGCACGCGGTTGCACTGGCACGCCTGGTCAGCGAATACAAGGTCGCAGCGGAAGACCGTGGTGATTTCAGCAACCTGGAGCGATTGTTTGAACATCAGCTCATGGACGTGGATTTTGCCTACGGTCTGATTGAAGACGCCGCAGGTCAGCCGCTGACGCGGACAGCGACACGATCACTTTCGGGTAGCCTGCCCACACTGGAAGCTGCTGACAGTAACTGGCTACAGAGCCGGGCTCTGACGTTGCAGTTTGGTGATGTGCTTGAGTTCTATGGACCGATCAAGAGGGCCGAAGAAGGTCCACGCTATTACCGATTTGCCTATTACCAGCCCCAGTTTGGACTGAACACCGAAGACCTGCGGGTGGGTGCGACTTTGGGACTGCCGATCTTCCTGCTCGTGCCGATGTTCCTCTTCCTCCACTCGCGAACGGCGCGACCCCTGAAGGACATCGGCAACCGGCTGGCAGAAGTCATCGAAGGCAAGACCAAGCTGCAGCATGTGGAAATCTCTGCAAATGGAGAACTCGCCGAGTTCATTTCGCAGTTCAACGGTTTTGTCGACAAGGTTCAGGGGCGTATTTCGTCTGCCGACCGGATGAACCGCAAGCTCATCACCAGCGAAAAATTCCTGTCCTATCGCGCGGAGCGCTTCGAGTCGATTCTGCAGACGGTGCCGGATGGCATTCTCATCGTTGATGAAGATCTGAAGGTGGTGTTCATCAACCAGCACGTGGAGTCGATGTTCGATATTGGCGCGGATCAGGTACTGTCATCGCCACTGGCGGCATGGTGCACGCATCAGCCCTTGCTCGACTTTGTGATCGAACTGCGCAATTCGGGACAGTCGCAGGCCAACAAGGTTGTGCAGATGCTGCACCCGGATGGTCGGCATACCCTTGGCGTCAGTGCACACCCGCTGTTTTTCCCGCGTTCACCGGGCAGTCATACCGGTTCGTTGGTGCTGCTTCGGGACATCAGTGAGGAGATTGCCGCGCGGCAAAGCCGCGTGGACTTCGTCGGTGCGCTGTCCCACGAAATCAAGGCGCCACTGAACACCATTGGCCTGTACGCACAGATGCTTGAATCCAACGGCGAGG
>CAMDVY010000052.1 GCA_945878745.1 Klebsiella pneumoniae
GCCGCTGCTCATCCGGCAGCGGCGCGGCGACGCTGCATGAACATGCTTGGAGCCTTGCGTGAGATCGTCGATGACGTCGCGCATGCGGGCTCGTTTCGTGAAGCCCTCAAGCTGCTGGTGGTGGATGTTCGAGCGGCACTGGGTACGGAAGTCTGCTCGATCTATCTCATCAATCGTGGTCGTGACCGATTCCTCTTCGCCGCCAATGAAGGGCTGAACCAGGCGTTCGTTGGTCAGTTCACACTGGCTATCAATGAAGGACTGGTTGGTCTGGTCGCCGAGCGAGCAGAGCCCATCAATCTGAAGGATGCGATTGAGCATCCTCGTTTCCGTTTCCTGCCGCAGATTGGCGAAGAACCGTTTCACGCGTTTCTGGGTGTTCCCATCATCCATCATCGTACTGTGCTGGGCGTGCTGGTTGTTCAGCAGCGTAACGAAAGGCGCTTCGATGAAAGCGAAGAAGCCTTCATGGTTACGCTCGCAGCTCAGTTGGCCACACTGATCGCCCACGCCGCCGCAACGGGGGAAGTTGGTGCGCTTACCCAGGGCGATGCAGCGCGTGAGAATCAGCTGTTCAAAGGAGTCGGCGGCTCGCCGGGTGTGACCATTGGTACTGCGGTTGTGGTACATCCGTTGGCAGATCTTGAAGCGGTCCCGGATCGGGAAACCGACAACATCACGGTTGAACTGCTGACCTTCGATCGAGCGGTTGAGAGCGTTCGCGATGACATCAGGCGCATTGCCGAACAGTTCAGCAGCAGCTTGCCGGCGGAAGAGCTGGCGTTGTTCGATGTCTACCTGCACATGCTCGATGAAAGTGCGATCCCGGGAGACGTCAAGGACCTAATCCGGCTCGGACAATGGGCACAAGGTGCGCTGCGTCAGGTCATCCGCGAGCACTTGCGGACGTTTGAACAAATGGAGGACCCGTACCTGCGCGAGCGCGGTGCGGACGTGAAAGACCTGGGGCTTCGCGTACTGGCGAATCTGCAGGACACACGCCAGAAAAAACAGTTTTTCCCGGATCAGACGGTGTTGATCGGAGAAGAAGTCACACCCGCTATTCTGGCGAGCATTCCAGCAGACAAATTGTGCGGGATCGTATCCCTGCGTGGCTCCGGCAATTCGCACGTGGCGATTCTGGCCCGTTCGCTGGGTGTGCCTGCAGTCATGGGTGCGCTTGATGTGCCGCTGTTTGATGTCGAAAACTCGACGGTCATCGTCGACGGCTTCTATGGCGAAGTACACGTCAATCCAACGCGCGCGGTGCTGGATCAGTACCGAACGCTGATCGCGGAAGAGCGGGAATTTGCGACCGAGCTTGAGACGCTACGTGATCTGCCAAGCGAAACACTGGATGGCTGGCGATTGCCACTATGGGTGAACATAGGCCTGTCCGGGGATATTTCCCGTTCACTTGATCGAGGCGCGCAGGGCATCGGATTGTTCCGCACGGAAATACCGTTCATGTCTCAGGATCGGTTTCCCACGGAAGAAGAACAGCGGGTCATCTACCGCGAACACATGACCGCGTTTGAGCCGCGCCCGGTGACGATGCGAACGCTGGACATCGGTGGCGACAAGTCACTCAGCTATTTTCCGATCGAAGAAGACAACCCGTTCCTTGGCTGGCGCGGGATTCGAGTGACTCTTGATCACCCGGAGATCTTCCTGATTCAGACGCGCGCCATGATCAAGGCCAATGCAGGCCTCGAGGGCATCCTGCGCATCATGTTGCCGATGATCTCCAGTGTCGGCGAAGTGGACGAAGCCAAGCTCCTGATCAATCGAGCCTACCGTGAAGTCTGCGAAGAAGGTGTCGACGTCAAGCAGCCATTGATTGGCGTGATGATTGAAGTTCCCGCGGCGGTGTACCAGGCACGTGCGCTGGCTCGTCGTGTCGACTTCCTGGCAGTCGGGTCAAACGATCTCACTCAGTACATGCTGGCGGTGGATCGCAATAACCCACGGGTTGCCAACCTGTATAAGGAAGTCCATCCGGCCGTGCTTGGGGCGCTGCGTGAAGTGGCTCGATCGGCTCACGCGGAAGGTAAGCCGGGAGGCATCTGTGGCGAGCTGGCAGGGACTCCGATTGGCGCGATTCTTCTGATGGGCATGGGTTACGACGTGTTGTCGATGAATGCGACCAACCTGCCGCGTATCAAGTGGGTGATCCGGCATATTACTCTGGCGCGGGCCAGACGGATTGTCGCGAAGGTGCTGAAGATGGACGATCCACTCGAGATTGAACGATTCATGCAGCAGGAGCTGATCGACGCTGGTCTTGGTCGGGTTGTTCCACGGCATCACGGCTGAGCGAGCGAGCGAAAATCAGACATTGGGATCGATCGGTCGTGAGCACATGAGTCGCTGGTGGTTGCTGGCAGGCCTGTGGCTTCTTTACACCGCGTTCGGGCTGACTGCGACGAGTATCGCGCCGCTGGTCATTCCCATTGAAGAAGACCTGGGCATCACGCATGCAGCGATGGGCAGTGTGATGGGCGCCTGGCAGCTCGTTTACATCTTCGCCGCCATGCCAGGCGGCATGATGCTCGATCGACTGGGTGGCGGACGGGCGCTGTTCATTGGCGGTGCGTTGATCGCCTTGTCAGCAGCAGGGCGCGCCTTTGCTGATGACTATTGGACATTGCTGCTGGCGGTCGGCTTGTTTGGTGTTGGTGGCCCTGTCATCTCTTCTGGAGCGCCCAAGGTAGTGGCGCAGTTTTTTACCGGTAGCGAGCGCGGACTGGCCATGGGCATCTACATGACCGGGCCAGCCATTGGCGGTGTAGTGTCGCTGACCCTCACGCACTCGGTGTTGCTGCCGTACTTCGATGGCAATTGGCGCTCCGTGGTTCTGCTGTGGTCGGGTGCCGCGGTCGTCGCCACGCTGGTGTGGGCGGTGATCGCTGGGCTGTTCGGATTGCGGGCGCGTGAAGTGGCGATTGCGGCGCCACGCCTGCCGCAGGGGCAGGTCATGCGTGAATTGATCAGCACCAGGGCGGTACAGATCGTGTTGTTGATGAGCATTGGTGTCTTCCTCTTCAACCATGGTCTCAACAACTGGTTGCCCGAGCTGCTGCGAAGTCATGGATTGCCCATTGTCCAGGCGAGTTACTGGGCGGCGTTGCCGACCGTCATCGGCATTGCAGGCTCGCTCCTGATCCCCAGGCTGGCAACCCCCGACCGTCGCTTCCAGATTCTGCTCGGATTGTGTCTGGCCGCACTGATGGCCAGTCTGCTGCTGCAGTTTGTGTCGGGACCTTTGTTGACGCTTGGACTCGTCATGCAGGGAATTGCGAGATCCGCATTGATGACCGTGCTGGTACTCACCCTCGTTGAACTCCCGGGCATCGGCGAATCGCGCACGGGCATCGCCAGTGGCATGTTCTTCTCTGCAGCAGAAATTGGAGGGGTGCTCGGGCCTCTGGGACTCGGTGTGATCTATGACGCCACCGGCAACTTTCATGGCGCACTCGCCGGATTGTCTGCTGTCGCTGCGTTGCTGACGCTGGGGACGCTCTACCTGACTCGCCTGGCGCGTGGACCGCAACTACACCACCGGGCTTAGACCACCATCCATGTTGATGGCACAGCCACTGATATAACTGCCACCGTTAGACACCAGAAACAACGCCGTGTTGGCAACTTCTTCAGATTCCCCCATGCGCCCCATGGGCAGACGTTTGCCGAACTCCGTGATGTACTCGTCGAGAGACTGGTTGGCACCGGACCGTTCCCAGGTGCGACGAATCTGATCACTCTTGATCTGACCGATGAGCAGCGCATTGACGAGAATGTTGTGGGGTGCGCCTTCATTGGCCAGCACCTTGGTCAGTGCCATACCAGCAGCGCGGGTCACGGAGGTGGGAGCAGTACGAGCACTCGGTGCCTTGGCGCCAATGTTGAGAATATTGAGCACCCGCCCGAAGCGTCGAGCCTGCATTCCTGGCCAGGCGAGCCGGGTCAGTCGGATGGCAGCCATCAGCTTGAGATCAATATCGTCCTGCCATTCTGCGTCGGTGACGTCGATGAATGGTTTGACTGCGGCCTTGCCCGCATTGTTGACAAGTACATCCACGGGGCCGAGTGCAGCGACGATATCCGCATAGGTAGCCAGCAACTGCCGGTTATCCGCGACATCGCACGGGAAGGCTTCGATGCGAGCCCCAGTTGGTGCCGATTCAGTAAGAATGGTTTGCCTGGCTTGTGCGAGTGCGTCCGGACGGCGGGCGATGATCGCAACCCGCGCCCCCGCGGCGTAGAACGCCTTTGCCATCGCCAGGCCAATACCCAGAGAACCACCGGTGATGACAGCGGTTCGATTTTCGAGAGTCAGTTCCATCATCGGCTCCAGGGCAGGACCAGCTCGCGGTGGTCGCCGGGTGCACCACCGGGACCATACAGCTGCTCGGCTATCGATACGTTTTCATGGTTGAAGATCACGGCGCTGCTGGCCCGGGTTCCGTACTCGTCCCCGCGAATGAAGCAGGGTGCGATGCGTCGCTCCATCTCGAGCGGTCGACCACGATCTGGCAACTCGTGGTCGGGCGGGACGGAGTCATCTGCCAGCACGTCGAGGAGTTGTCGCGAGGTCGGCTGTTGTTGCAGCAGGGATTGCAGCACCGATCGACCACGGATGACCTTGGGCCACTCGGAGCCGAGCGCTGCATTGGCCAGTCCGTAGGTGCCCGGGCGAAGACGCTGCATCGGTGCCTTGTTCGAGGCATAGACCATGTGGTTGCCATCCCATAAAAGCAGATTGAAGCCGCGATAGCGGGCGCCTTCGATGGAGGTGGCGTAGTCCTCGGCAGTCATGTCGCCGGTCAGAAAGTTGGCGGTCAGGGCGCCCCGAGAAAGCGGCGCGCTGTCGACGGGATCCGAGTAGTTGGTAACTGCAGCAAAGCGGCCGGCCGCAGAAATACCCAGCCAGGTGCCGTCGGCCTCAAGATCGCGACCCGCGATAACACGGGGATCTTCATCCCAATGATGTACGGGCAGCGCCGGCCGCCGGTAGAATTCGTCGCGATTTGCGGCGACTACCAGCGGATATTCCGGGTGAGCTCCAACTGCGAATAAAACCAGACACATGCCCTAAGTTTAACCATGAAAAGGATCGACCTGTGCACTACCCCTTGATCGATCCGATAATCGTCTCGCTCGGTCCTCTCGCCATTCGATGGTACGGACTGTCTTATCTGGCTGCGTTTGCAACTGCTTACTTTCTGCTGATGCTGCGCAGCCGCTCGATGGCGGGACGCTTTGATGAGAAGGCCATCTCCGATCTGGTGTTTTACGGGGCGCTTGGTGCGGTGATCGGTGGGCGGCTGGGTTCGGTCTTTTTCTACAACTTTGATTACTTCCTGCGCGATCCGTTGTATCTGCTGCGAATCTGGGAAGGTGGCATGTCCTTCCATGGCGGATTGTTGGGTGTGGCCGTCGCGATGTTTCTGTACGCGAGGCAATCCGGGCGAGACTTCTTCACGGTGACTGACTTCCTGGTGCCGGCGGTACCCACCGGGCTGGGCTTTGGTCGGTTAGGCAATTTTGCCAACACGGAGTTGCCAGGCCGCGTCACCGAGTCCGGATTCGGCTTTCACTACCCGTGTTCGGCGGATGCAATCCAGGCCATTTCCCTGACGTGTACCAGTGAGTGGGAAGCGGTCCTGCGTCATCCATCGTCGCTCTATCAGGCGTTTGCCGAAGGCGTTGTTCTGTTCGCCTTGGTCTGGTGGGTGTCCAGTAAACCGAGGGCGACGGCTGTGGTCTCCGGCACCTTTGTCGCCGGTTATGGCGCGCTGCGGGTGATCACCGAGTACTTTCGGGTACCCGATGCCCACATCGGATATCTGGCGGGTGATTGGTTGACCATGGGACAGGTGCTGTCATTGCCGCTTGTCCTGGCGGGTGTTCTGATCATTGCCTACGGGCGGCGGTGGCAGCGGCGTGTAGGCTAACCACCGAACTTCGCGGGCGTTGTGCCGTGTTGTTCGCGAAAGGCTGTGCTGAAGCTGCTGACACTTCCATAGCCAAAGTTTTCTGCAACGTCGCCCACCCAAAGACCGCTGAGTAACTGAGCCGCGGCCACATTCATCCGCCAGCGTTGCCGCCACCGTGCAAGGCTGATTCCCGTCTCCTCCGCGAACAGTCGCTCAATCGTTCGCCGGCTGGCACCGGAGTCGGCGATGAGATCCTCCAGAGGATGTGAGAGACAGGCCGGATCCTGAATGCGCTGCGCGACGGTTCTGGCCCGGGAGTCGCTAGGCATGAGCAGTTCGATGCTCTCGGTTGCACAATCCTTCGTCTGATCCACCAGCAAATCGCAGAGCAGTGAAGATTTGGGGTTGTTGTCGAGCGGTGCGCGACGAATGGCCTCTGACATCAGTTCGCGCAGCAGCGCCGAAACCCGGATCAAACGGCTGGTGTCAGGAAGTTCGGCGCAACGCAGGGGAGAGAGATAGAGAAAGCGGAGGGTGGCGCGGCGATGGATCGCCAGCCGGTGCTGTACGCGTGCTGGCACCCAAACGGAACGACTCGGTGCAATCAACCACTGACCGTTGCCCGTTTCGACACTGACGGCCCCTTCGGTGACGAGCAACAACTGTCCCCAGTCGTGTGCGTGCAACGGTAGTGCCGTTCCGGCCTCGCCGATCAGGTCCATGTGTCGGAGGAGGACGCGTTCCGTAAGGTCAGGTTGGCGTGATTTCACCTGAACTAGCTCGCAGGCAACGACGTCAAAACGCGGCGCTCGTTTGGCAAATTGAAGTCTGTAACTGCCAGTGTTTGGCCAACCTCATCGGGGATACCCCGATTCTCCGGATTAGCGTGAAGCTGAAGATCGCCAGGATCAAGGTGGTTTTCTTAAGGTGCACTACGACCCGAAAATAGAAAGCGCAGGAGTGTAGCTGTTACCCCAGGCGACTGAGCAATGTTCTCCATCGACGACAGCCGAACTCCAACTGCTCCGTTGACAGTCTGACCCTCTGCTCATCGCTTTACTGCCTATTGGCTCTGGCTAGGGTTACAACCGTTATCCCACAGTGAAGGCAGATTCGCCCGACGGCCACGATGGAACGACATGGGTCATGCGCGGATTTTTCCTTCCAAATGCGCGACGTCAGATGGAGGGCGTCCTTGTCCGGATACACGGATTCCCACTCCAGCACATAGGGAAAGTACGTGCAGGGATCCATACCCTGCAACCGACACACCACCAGCAGCTGTTGCGGGACGCCATTCTATAGCGCGCCGAGTTCAGACCAGCAGAACAACCAGGTTCGCCCACCCATCGTTGTTGCTAGGATCGTGCGCTCCAAATGATGGGTGTCGAGAGGCGCCGCTGGGTCACTGAGGAACGCCTGTAGGCCGGATCGCAGTTCCCGGAGATGGTGCAGAGCCTCCGTCATCGAATGGTGCGGAAGCAGGTCGGTCGGCACCAGCTACCCATTAAACTAGCCCCAGAAAGCATGCTCAGCCACTTCAAAGCACCGCCGGGTATGCGCCCTGCGCAGGGCTTGGATCAGCGTGTCATGTTTTTCCGCAGCTTCCGGCAAGGCACGTAGCGTCTGATCGTTGATATGGATTTCTTCGGTGACTGTGGCACCAATAAAGCGTAGTACTTTCGGGTTGACGGTATGGTCGATGTGGACTTTGGCGTGGCCCCACTTCGATCAAGCTCGTTTCGGCCGTCACACTCGTCGTTATCGTTAACAGGACGACACACACCACTCATTGAGCACCGGGTTTTGAAAGACGACTCCTGGTTCGGCTTCAACCGCGTACTTTCATGTGTTCGCCTTCATCCTTTTCCTCGCCGAGCAGGTTTCGCCGGCCACCCGTGTCCTGTCACCCCTGCGATGTACGCCGTGCTGCGCGGGGCTGCGTCCGGCATATCCATACCCTCCAGTAGAATGGCTCAATCGCGCAGCCCTCCTGTCCGGGCTCAACGTCGGCTTTGCACCGACGAACGCAAACACTTCACATCATCGCCTCGTCGCGTCCTTGGTGCTGACACGCACGAGCATGAGGTACAGGCTGGTCAGTGACAGTCGTGCAAAAACGCCAATGGACCCAGAATTAGACAGCACGTGTTCTCTCGTCGGGAGACTGAGTCCGAAGTAGTGTTGCTTGTGATGAATCTGCAACAATATCCTTAGGGGGTATGGGCGTCGCCTATGCCCCCCAACCGGATAGAACGGAAAGGCGACCTGTTGTAGCCTGGTAGGTAACCACCGGTTCCCTCCTACCCAGAAGACCAAACGCTCGTTTTTTTCTTCTTGATCGCGTACTCGTTTTTGACGAGACCAAGTTGAATCATTGATCGGCATTGACACGAAATCGTTGGCAGTTCATCACATTTCCGGAGGCCTGTTCCGAGAATAACTGGTCCTCTGAGGCTGGCGACACTCTCTAAGGCCAACACTTCCATTAAAATTTCAATTTGACACCTACTCCGCACCTCAAAACTCACATTCTTCAGTCTCGGAGCGTAGATTCATGATTCGTTATCTAATTGTTGGCTACTCTCGGTCCGGCACAACTGCAACTCATCTAGCGTTAATGGGCCATCCGCAAATATCCGCATTGGATGGTGAGCTGAAGCCAAGTCCTTTTTTTACCAACGGCATCCGTACCTTCACTCATTCGCATGCAACTACTGAGGAGGACCGAGATGGCTACCGAGCGATATTCGACGCGATCACCAGCCTCAGTAACAAAGCTGCAAAGGCAGTGGGCGCAAAAACTGCCTGCAATTCGGCCGAACTAGCTCAACGCATGTTGCATGTTCTTCGCCACAATATTCCCGAAATGAAAGTGATTCACATGATCCGTGACGATGTCATCGCTCACTATGCGTCGGGGATCATGCAAGCGCGGACCGGTGTTTCCCACTCGTGGAACCTCGGTGAAAAGTCGTATGAGGCGCAGCCACTCTCTGTACTAAAACGCAAACTCACTGCTTTTGTCCATCACTCAAGCGCAGTCAATCGAGTCTTCCAACAGGCAGCTGAGTGCCATGATTACTATCCGTTGCACTATGAACGACTCTTGGTCAACGCCGAAGAGGTCTATCGAGAGTTGTTTGAATTCGTGGGGGTCGACCCCTGCGAAGTGACTTGGCAGAATTCCAGCAAGCTTCTTCCGCCACCTCGTGAGTACATCAAGAATTTTGATCAGTGTCAGAAATGGCTGGAGACGGCGCAAGATCCAAATGCTTACGCGCGCGCGCGCATTATGAACAAACTCTGCTCTTTCGTTGGGCGTTAGGGTCTGCCTATCTCGGCATATGATCGCGAAGGGCGTTGTCCAATTCGATGATGAAGTGTCCGTGGGCGTCGAGAGGTAGGCTGACAGCGAATTTTAGGATGCTATTGGGTGAACGAGACCCGCTGTGTTGTCCGGGGGACAGGTACGTGGCGGATTGAGTGCGGGCAGGGAGAGTACTTGTCTGAAGGAGTCTGCCCAGCCTCGATTCGACAATAACTAAGGTGGAAGAGCCCAGCGACTAGGCGATGAAGGTGAATTTTTTGCGCGCGACGGGACCGCAGTCGGCGTGGAGTGTGACTGTGACGTTGCCATTGGGCCGCTTCAGCCATGCTCCACGATTGAGCCATTCGAATCTGAGTGTTCGGGTTGATCAATAGCAGATTCGTGCAGCACGCTTTGCCGTGGTCAGGGACTGCCGGGTGGCTAGTCAAGCCTGCATGGCGCGTTGACGCGACGCGTCAAAGGTGATCTGCCTGACCTCATCGATTATGGCTTTTTGGTTTGGATTTGTTGTCTTTTCCCGACATCAACGATACCGAACACGAAAAAACCTCTAGCGATCTAACGCACATGATCTGGCGCGCTGTATTGTCGGATTGTGGTGGGGTGCAGAAGCATCAGTGCCAAGTCGATGCTGGCTGGTACACGTCGGGTTCTTGATTGCCGGGGATGGCATAGACATCGGATCGCGTGTCAGCCTATAACGGATCATGTTTCCGGCGAACACTACATAAACACGATGCAAATGGTCGGCAAGTGTTATTGGCCATACGCTTCAGAATCAGGGAATCTCTTTCATAATCGCACCGGATTTCTCGCTTTCGTTACCATGTCGATCGAACGCTGCCACTGCAAAGTAGTATTTCCCGCGAGGTAAATCCGGCTCGTAGAAAGTTTGTTTTGGATCCCTGATTGTGACCTCACCCCCCATGGTGCTCGGGGAGGTGCCCCAGTAAACGCGATAGCCAGCAAGGTCTGTCGCCTTGGAGCCATCCTCATTTGTTTGGGGCGATGCCCACTCTATTCGCTGATTCTTCACTTCGACACTGACCGTCACCAATTCGGTAAATTTGACATTCGAACACTCAAGTGAGTAGGTCGCCCTTTTGCTCAGAGCGCCTGTATCAAAACGTCCTTGAACGGGTCGATTGCCAGTCCAACTACCATTCGATGAGCATTTGGTCGCGTCGTGGGCAGTCCAAGTTAGAACAGACTGTTGGGAATTCAGAACAGTGGCGGGCTCGGCTTTGAAATCAATACGGAGTGACTTTTTCGAACGAACCTTGACCGAAACACCAGCCACAGCCCCCCTTCCGCGGACATCGGTGCAACTTAGCCAATAGTCAGTTGATTTCTTCAAGATCGCCTGAGCCTGTGTACCATGAGTACTTCGCCACCCGGACCACCCACCGGATGCGGTGCAGCTGGATGCTCCGCTTGTCCGCCATGTGAGCCGCACGCCTGTGCCAGTGTCGATCAGGGTACTGCTGGCGGAAAGAGCGACAGTGACCTTCGGCGCTGCGGCCGTCGCGCTTGCGATCAGAAAGTCCGTCAACAATTTTTGCGCAAGATACGCTGACTGCCATCCATCCGCTGGCAACGGGGCGACTGGATGTTCCGCTTCGCCGGACTCAGAAAATGCGTTCGTTGCCAGTACACTGCCCACCGACCCACCTGGGGGCCTGGTGCCATTGGCCGGATACGATGAATCTTCTCCAGAGAGCATCGGCGAAACAGCACTGGTTGTAGCACCTGTCGAACTTGCTGCTGTTCCTGAGCCTGAAGAACCGCCAACGCCTCCACAAGCCGTTGCGACCAGCAAGACCGAAAC
>CAMDVY010000053.1 GCA_945878745.1 Klebsiella pneumoniae
TCACGTTGAATCGCTGAAACAGCGACAGCGTGCCTACGGTTCACACACGCATTTGCAGAAGTGGGTCGCGAGTCGAGGTTTGCAGCAGCGTGAACGGGCGTTGGATGACTGAGTGGAGCTACTTGTTTGCTGCTGCTCTATCCCAACGCCTCTGATGCATGACTGCCATGCTGAGTTGATCGGGGTTTCCCGTCTCGGGAAGCTACCTCGCTTGATCCGCAACCATGAATCACCTGAATTCCTGTTTGGTTGAAAGAAAAACGTAACCGCCGCGCGTCCGTTTACTTTGTAAACGCGAATGCGTGTGTCCTACTTGTCCTTTGGCGCCCGGGCGTGTGTCCCGAATATGGTGTCGGTGGCAAACGCGATCAAAAGCAAGAGCATGGCGAGTAGAAAACGGGGGTCGGCGGGGTTGATGCTCGCTTCGACTGGATAGGCCAGTGTCCTGTCGAGCGCTCCGGCTTTGTAGTCGTGGCGCTCGCTGAAGGCTGGGTTGGAGGAAATCTCCATCATGTCTCGCCGGCTTCGGTATCGCATCAAGGCTGCACGGTCCCAGGCGGGTGGCTGATCTACCCCAACCATGTCGAGCGCGCCGAACACGACGTCACCAAAGAAAATCGGATGACAGGCGCGCGCAAACAACTCCGGGTACATGAATTCCATGTAGTGGTCCAGCAGCGCATCGGGAGTTGCGTTGTGGCCGGTTGCCGGCAGATCGGGTGGGTGATCCGCCATATCCAGCGTGTTGAGCATGACGAAGTCATCGCCAGTGTCTTCACGCATGAATCGTGTGACCTGCTCGATACGCGCTTCGCTGGCTCCGTTTGCTCTTAACATGCCGACATAACGATCGATCTCTGATTCGGTGAGCGGTCCGCCGAACGCGGTGTACCAACAGAAAAAGATCAGGTATGCCAGCGCGGGAAGCCCATAGGCGAGCAGTCTTTTCATGTGCATTTACACCCTGTCTTGAATCGGATTCGCCCGACAGAAGTTGATGATGGCGTTACACAACGGCCCCGGCGCATCTTCCTGCAGGAAATGTCCGGCGCCGGCAATGATCACATGTGGTTGTCCCTGGGCGCCTGGGACGGACTCCTGAAAACGTTTGAAGCCACCTGCTGTAACCAGATCATTGTCACTGAATGCCGTCAGCAGAGGCTTGTCAAAAGACTCAAGAACCTTCCAGGCCTGCCGATTGGCCGGAATGGATGGGTCATCCGGGAAGATCGGTACCAGTGATGGGAACTGGCGCGCCCCCTGTTTGAATGACTCATCCGGAAACGGCGCGTCGTACGCGGTTTTTTCGCTAATTGTGTGTGTCCCGCCTGCGCTCAGGTTGACCACATCGGAAATCGTGAAGTCTGGATACTCGCTGCAGTACTTGATCCAGTACATGAAACCGGCACCGAACTCGTTGGCACGCAACTTTGCGCCCATCTCGCGAGGCGGCAGCGCGGGGATCGTTGCGAACAGATCGCGCATCACTTTGGTCATGGCGTCTGGAATGCCGCGAGCGTCCGGCAGGCCGGTGTTGGCAACCACAATCCTTGCAAACCGCTGTGGCACTTCGGTGACCACTCTCAGACCAATCAGACCACCCCAGTCCTGACACATCAGCGTGATGTCCGACAGTTCAAGTGCTTCGATGAATGAACGCATCCAGCCGACATGCGCGGCATAGGTGTAGTCCGAACGAAGAGCCAGCTTGTCAGAACGTCCGAACCCGATCAAATCCGGCGCGATGACCCGAAAGCCTGCAGCCGTCAGCAGAGGAATCATGTGACGATACAGATAGCTCCAGGTGGGTTGACCATGCAGACACAGAATCAGGTCGCCATCCCTGGGGCCGACGTCCACGTAGTGCATGCGAAGTAGTGTGCCATCCGCAGCCGTGATCTGTGTGTAGACCGGCGGATACGGAAAATCCGTGATTGTTGAAAATCGTTCATCAGGGGTGCGCAGTGTCTTCATGCTCGACCTTTTGGTTGACCTCGTACCGGACCTCGTGCCGGACCTCTCACCGGAGAATCCCGGTGCAACCGGGGAGAGTCTGGCATCTGGTCACCAAATAGTCATCTGCAGTGCCAATACCAAGCTCCGGAGATCGAATGACCGCCCGATGACCGGAACGGTTTTTTCCAACAGAGGTTTGCGGTTCTGCGGAAGTCGGGGCATTGTCCGGCGTGACGTTCCCCCTCTTGTGGATACCCGTACATGTCCGAAGTACTGATTGTTGGCGGCGGTATTGGCGGGTTGACCGCTGCGCTCTGTCTGGCCGAGCAGGGTCATACCGTTCAGGTATTTGAGCAGGCACCCGCGATTGCAGAGGCAGGTGCCGGCATCCAACTGAGCCCCAACGCGACGTGTGTCCTCTTTCACCTGGGTCTGCAGACGCAGCTCACGGCAGTCGCCTTTTTCCCCCGGCACACCGAAATTCGCGATTGGCGCAGTGGTCGACTGATCAGCAGCAATGTGCTCGGCGAAACCGTTCGCGAACAGTACGGCTTTCCCTACCTGCATATTCACCGAGGTGATCTCATCGGTGTGCTTGAGCAGGCCGTGCGCAGGGAGTCGCGAATCACGTTGCACGTCGGGAAACGTGTCGATGCCGTTCGCCAGGATGCCAACGCAGTGACCATGGACGCCGAGGATAAATCATTCGACGCAGACATCCTGATCGGTGCTGATGGCATTCGGTCTGTCGTACGTGAAGCGTTGTTCGGACCAGCAAGCGCGACGTTTACCGGTAATGTTGCCTGGCGCATGCTGATTCCGGTCGGTGATCTTCCCGCGAATCTTGTTCCACCTGTGGCAGGCGTCTGGTGGGGACCAGGTCGGCACTTCGTGCACTACTTTGTCAGAAGAGGTGAGCTGGTAAACTGCGTCTGTGTGGTGGAACAGGACGGCTGGACCGTTGAATCATGGACAGAACCCGGCAAACCCGAGGAGCTGGGTGACGCCTTTGCCGGCTGGCATCCCACCATACAGACGCTGATCGGTGCCGCGCGCACGGACTCGCTGTTCAAGTGGGGGCTGTTTGATCGACCACCCATGCCAGAATGGAGCCGCGGTCGCATGACCTTGCTGGGTGATGCGTGTCATCCCACTCTGCCGTTCATGGCGCAAGGCGCGGCAATGGCAATCGAAGATGCGGCCGTACTTGCGGCCTGTGTGGCACGTGGCATCGATGTCCCAACAGCCCTTGACCGCTACGCACAACTCCGGCGAGCCCGAACGGCGCGGATTCAGCTCGGGTCGCGCCGCAATGCCACGATCTTTCACCTTTCGGGTGTCAAGGCGTGGCTGCGCAATCGCGCCGCAGGCAGCGCTGCCAAAGGTCAACTGGATGGGATCTTCCGTTACAACGCTTTGCGCGCCCATGAATAGTGCGGGCCGTGTGCCTTGCATAACGCTGCAAGGTTGGTAAACCATGCGGATGTGACGTCCCGTTCGAGTCAATCAACAGGAGATGAACGATGAACAAGGTTGCAGGGTTGCATCATCTGGCCATCTGTACGGCAGACATGAAGGGCCAGATCGAGTTTTTTACTGACCGGCTTGGCATGGAACTGGTCGCGTTGTACTGGATGCACGGCGTGGAGAACACCTGGCACGGTTTTTTGCGACTCAATGATGAGAGCAGTATCGCCTTTGTCTGTAATCCGATGGTCGAAGAGATACCGGTGGTGTTTGGCCAGACCCACGCCGGTAACCCCGCGGCCAACGTGGCCCGTGGTGTGATGCAGCATCTGGCACTGCGCGTCAACGATCATGAGGAACTCATGGCGTTACGAGATCGACTGCGCAGCAAGGGTGTGCCGGTGCTTGGGCCCATGGACCATGGCATGTGTGTGTCGATGTACTTTGCGGGTCCCGAAAATTTGTCGCTGGAGCTGTCCTACTCGAAGGAGCCGATTGATCAGAACGCGTGGATTGATCCCGAAGTCGTCGCGCTGGCCGGCATCAACGCCGAAGAACTCGCTCGTTACAAACGTCCCGCGGAGTTTCAGGATACTGCAGGTTCCATTATCCAGCCGTCGGCTACAACACTGGGTCCGCACATGACCAACTACCCACCGGGTGTTGCCTATGCCAGAGTGATCGGCGCTCCGGATGCGGCGATGTGGAATGCCGTGGATAACAAGCCGCCCGTTCAAGTGTCGGCAGGCTGATCATGTCCGACGATCAACTTCAACGTATAAAACACTTGCGCCAACTGCATGAGGCTCCCGGCAGCTTTGTCATCGCCAATGCATGGGATGCGGGTTCCGCAAGAATTCTCGCCGGGTTGGGTTTCCAGGCATTGGCCACATCAAGTGGTGCCGCTGCGGGTGTCCTTGGACGCATGGACGGCAGAATCACCCGTGAGGAAGCATTGTCCCAGGCTGCGGGTATGGTGGCGGCGGTGTCGGTCCCGATCTCTGCCGATCTGGAGAAGGGGTTTGGCGGCCGTCCTGAGGAGGTCGCACATACCATCCAGCTGGCGATTGACACGGGTCTTGCGGGTGGATCGATAGAGGATGCCACGGGCGACAGACAGCGGCCGCTGTTTGATTCAGCCCTCGCGATTGAGCGTGTGCAGGCTGCAGTTGAAGCAGCTCGCAAGACTGGCACTGGTTTCATGATCACAGCACGCACAGAGAATTTTCTGCGTGGCAATCCGGACCTCGATGACACCATCAAACGACTGCAGGCGTTTGAGAGAGCCGGAGCTGATGTGTTGTTCGCGCCCGGATTCCCCAGCCTGGAGGCGGTACAACTGGTGTGTGCCTCTGTTACCAAACCTGTCAACTTCATGGTCGGGATGCCTGGCAAGTCATTTTCCGTTGAAGAACTTGCCACTGCCGGAGTGAAGCGCATCAGTCTCGCGTCGACCCTGCATCGCGCCGCCATGAGCGCGTTGATCGATGCTGCTGACGAAGTGCTCGGCAAGGGCACGTTCGACTATTTGCAGCGTTTACAGCCAGCAGCGCGGATCGGCAGCTTCCTCAAATAGCCCTGTCCTCAACTGCGCGTATGTTCAGGCCGTGCCGCCATTCGTGTTGAAAAACAAAGATGATGATCCGGTCACTTGCAAGACCTGCGTGAATGGAGATAATCGAGTTCATCTCAAGGCAAGCAAAGGAGGTGATCAGTGATATCTAGTGCACGAACCGAGGGTCAGCTGACCTAGGCGAGCCGATTCGGCGTTTCGCCGGGTTTGTACGCGAAGCTGGTGTGGCGCGAAAGTGTCATCCAGTGACGACCACGTCGTAGCTGATCCTGCGACGAGCATTAAGAGCCGGTTCGCCGGCTCTTTTTCTTTCAGGCACCCACACCCCTCTATCCTGAACGCACGGGGATTGGTCGATGACCACACCCCGCCAGCGATCCGGCCAGCTCAATGGAAGCACCGATCAATGACCAGCACGACAACGACTGACGCCGTCATCATCGGGGCGGGTGTTGTGGGTTGTTCGATCGCGCTTGCCCTGGCCCGCGCTGGCATCAGGGCAGTCAACGTTGATCCGTTGCCAGCACCTGGATATGGATCGACATCTCATTCGTCAGCCATCATCCGACCGTTTTATTCACACGTGGTGTCCTGCGCAGTCGCGCATGCTGCGCGTTCACGCTGGCTGGACTGGCGGGACTTCCTTGGCGCATCTGCAACAGACACGCTCGCACAGTATCGCGAAACCGGTGGGTTGATACTTTTCATGGAAGGGCAGGCATCTGAATTTGCTGACAATCTGGCAGCGATGGACGCCGTAGGTGTTGCGTACGAAGTCCTGGACGCCAGCGAACTGCAGCGGCGCCTGCCCGGTGTGTCTGCGCAGCGTTTTGGACCAGCACGAACACTGCACGCTCCCGATTTTGGCCACCCTGTCGTCGGGTCACTCGGTGGCGCAATTCACATGCCTGCCGCTGGGCATGTCAACGATCCTCAGCTCGCGGCGCGCAACCTCCATGATGCTGCGATTGCCCAAGGCGCACGCTTTCTGTTTGGCAGGAAGATCACCGAAGTGCTGCAGTCCGGCGGCAAGGTGACTGGTGTCAGATTGGATGACGGCGCTCGTGTGAGTGCGCCGATTGTCATCAATGCGGCGGGACCACATTCTGCCGAGATAAACCAACAGGCAGGTGTGCTGGAACAGATTGCCATTCGTACGCGCCCCCATCGCCACGAGGTTGCTTACGTACGCAAGCCTGCGCGAATGAGTACGAACGAACTGGGATTTCTTGCCGATCTCGATACCGGCTTCTATGCCCGATCCGACGGCGTCGATCTGCTGGTTGGGACTACGGATCCTGCGTGTGATGAGCCACAACTGGTGTTGCCAGATGACACCGATCAATCCATGACAGATCAGTGGACACTGCAGGTGTTGCGGGCGGCACAACGGTTTCCGGAGCTTGCCATAGAGAGTCGGGCGCGAGGAACGGTAGGTCTGTACGACGTGTCGGATGACTGGGTTCCACTCTATGACAAATCGCCGCTACCAGGTTTTTTCCTGGCCATTGGCACCAGTGGCAATCAGTTCAAGAATGCGCCGGTGATTGGCGACATCATGCTGGCGATCATTCAGACCGAACTTGCAGAGGTTGATCACGACAAAGTTCCGGCGCAACTTCGATTGGCAGAAGTCGATCGCACGATTGATCTGGCGTTCTACTCGCGACTTCGCAAGGTGCATGCAACCCGATCTGTGCTGGCGTGAGCGGCTCTGTCAGAAACGCCGTTAGGGTTCGGGTTGCTCTGGACTACTTGCGTCTTCGATCCACCAGGTCGTCGTCGTGTACACCCAGTCCTGCATCGCGCAGCGCGCGCATGATCAGCCCGCGCATCGTCATTCCTTCTGCCAGCGCCGCCATGGCCAGTTCCCGATGCAGGCTTTCGCGCATGCTCAGTGTGAATTGGCAGAGTTTTTCGGTGCTATCCATGACGCTTGCCAATTCAACTTCCGTATTCTTGCGAGCTGCGGGCGCTGCACGTCGGGCTGGTCGAGGCGCCGGTGCAGGTTCTTTATTCGAGCCTTTGGTATTGCGGGAGCTCACCACGGTGACGGGTTTTGGCCGTCGGCTGCCTTGTTGTTCGCGTCGACTCATGACGCTTGCTGGAGTTCCAGCAAAAAGGGCAGGTAACCCAGTTCGTGGATTTCCTGGACCAGCAATTCGCTCTGTGCACCTGTGGTTCCGGAGTTGGGCAAATCACCGCTGAAAGTCAGTTCCTTGAAGGCGACCAGCTGATGTAATCGGGTTTTCAGCGACGGGATGTTGTGTTTGCTGATCTTCTGTCGCACTTCCTTGCCGACGTTGGTCTTGGGGATGTAACCGGTGTAGACCACCCGGGCAGGAATGTCGCGATTGGTCATGCCACCCGCACCTTTGACGATGTTGTAGGTCTTGACCGCTTCATTGGCGTCATAATTCGACATCTGCGAAGGAATGAGCACCAGATCCGAACAACGAATGGCGTAGATCATCGATTGAGAGCGCATGCCAGCTGTATCGACCATGACCAGATGGTGTTTCTTGCGCATCAGTTTGGCTTGTTCCACCAACTGGGTTTCGTCACGCACCGCCTGCACTTCGATATCGAGGTCGCTGACGTAGGTCAGCCAGTTCGAGAGTGTGCAGTTGGGGTCCGCGTCGATGACACCGACTGAAAACCCGCGCGCTTTGACGACGCCGATGATGAGTTGAGCGACGGTGGTCTTGCCAGCGCCACCTTTGGTCGATGCCATGGTGATAATGGTCATGAGTACGATCCTGGTGCGGAAAAAGGCAGGAACATGAACGGGGGTTAGCTGACCCACGTTTACATGGAGCCATAAATATATATTTATGGCGTAATAGAGACAAGCAGTTGAACGATCGGCTGTGGCGGGTGGACCTGCCAACAACCCATCACCCATCAACCCGGCAACAACGACTGCGCGACGCAGGGACGATGAAAAATGATGATTGCACGTGTCATCGATATCCTGAGCTGGCTCGACGCTGACGCACAGACACCTGCTGCTCGAGTGCTGCGTGAACAAGCCCTGATTCCCCGGATTACAGCCCGAGATCCCTGCAAACGTGTGCTGGCGTGGTGGCGTCTGATTGCCGCCCAAACAGAATCCGGGCGAGCTCCTGGTGACCAATGGGCGCACAGGTATCACTGGCTGGTCCTCGTACTTGCCGGTGCTGGTGCCATGACCGGGGTCAGTGCCATGGCAGGTATCGCAGTCATCGACCGGGAGCAGCCGATCAATCTGTTGCTGATGGCGGCCGTGTTTCTGGTGCTGCCAACGATCGGTTGGCTGCTCAGTGTCGCGGCGATCCTGTGGCGAGCACGATCCGGGGGGATTCGGCACGATGGGATTTTTGGCGCGGGCGGCATCGCCAATCGCTGGCTCGAGCGATCGACGGGCATGCAGTCCTTGATGCGGAAATGGCCGGCCAATACTTCGTCGGCGCTCATCGAATCCCATCTGCAGATGTTGCCACAGTGGTTTACCGTTGGCTTGTTTGCGGGCGCATTGCTGGCGCTGTTTGCGCAGGTCGTGTTTACGGATCTGGCATTTGGCTGGAGTACCACGGTCGAAATGGACGCGAGCTCTGTAGAGTCAATGTGTCGCTGGCTGGCCTGGCCTTGGTCTGCCTGGCTGCCGGCAGCTGTTCCCGATCTGGCCCTGGTTGAAGCCTCCCGCTTCTTTCGGCTGGAAGATCGTGATCTTGATCGCGCGGCAGCGGCCAGCCTTGGCCAATGGTGGCCCTTTGTAACCATGTGCATCCTGGTCTGGGGGTTGTTGCCCCGCGTGGTGTTGATGGTCGTGCTCCACCAGCGCACGCGGCGGGCATGTCGACAGATGTTGCTGTCGCACCCTCAAGTTCGGGCGCTGCTGGAACGATTGCAGAGCAGCCGTTTGGCGGTCTCGGCATCGGCAAACGCTGACGGTGAGGGGCGGTCACTCATTCAGAGTGAGCGGGGTGTGGTCCAGACTTCGGACGCTGGACAGCTGACGCTGATATGGAACGACTGCCTGACTGCGACCACATCAGGCGATCTGTCCCCGTCGAAGTTCAGTGGTCAGCGCGTGAATGTTCAACAGACCGATGCGCAATGGGAAGCGTTGGCGGGTTCTCTTGATGTCACAAAGACCGGGACGCTTGAGCTGCTGGTTGCCGGATGGGAGCCACCTTCGTTGTCGTTGCGGGACTTTCTGCTAGTCCTCAATCGCGATGCGCGGCATTCAGTCGAAGTCCGGATTGTGCCGATCAACGTGGCAGGAACGGGTGTTGATGCTTTTGACCAGAGGGTCTGGGTGTCGACGCTGGCTGGCTGGGCCTTGGACAACGTCACCGTTGCGGACCGATGGAGTCGGCCATGAGCGTGCCGGTGTTTGCGGTAGTTGGGCATCCCAACAAGGGCAAGAGCTCCATGGTGGCGACGCTTGCCGAGCAGGAAGACATCGCGATCAGTCCACTGCCAGGCACTACGCAGCGAGCGCGTGAGTTCACCTTTTTTGTCGAGGGAGAACCTCAGTACACGCTGGTCGATACACCGGGATTCCAGCGGGCCCGCGAGGTCGCGCTCTGGTTGCAGGCACAGGGCGGAGATGCCAGCGCGCGTCCCGGTCACGTTCGACGCTTTGTT
Source organism: Klebsiella pneumoniae (assembly GCA_945878745.1). Taxonomy (GTDB): domain Bacteria; phylum Pseudomonadota; class Gammaproteobacteria; order Pseudomonadales; family Azotimanducaceae; genus SYFY01. The sequence continues at coordinate 9,629 of CAMDVY010000053.1, forward strand.
GAGATGCACCGGGCTGACCCGCGATTCGTGGACGAAGTTGAATTGCTCCAACCCATCATCGATGGTGCCAGCATCCTGTATGTCGTCGATGCTGCCAAACCCTATGGTGCCGAGTACGAACTCGACATGCAGATTCTCCAATGGAGTGGCCGCCCCCGACTGGCGTTGATCAATCGAATTGGAACCGGTGACTTCAGGGATCAATGGCGCAAGGCTCTCGGGCAGTATTTTTCGATCGTGCGTGACTTTGATGCGGTCCACGCAGACTTTGACACTCGACTGGGTGTGTTGCGAGCGCTAGCCGAGCTGCAGCATGACGCTGCCGACAATCTGACCCGCACGATTGAGGCGATGCAGATCGCGCGTGTGCGCAGACGTCAACGGTGTGCCGCACTGATCGCCAATCACCTGGCGAGCAGTCTCGTCCTGCAGGACTGGGAGCGGCTTGAGGAAGGTGACGACCAGCAGGCGGTCCGCAACCGATTGCAGGCACGATTGATGCTGCAACTTCGTGATGCGGAGGATGTCGCACGCGCGGAAACAGAGGCCATCTATGGCTATCATCGTCTCACTCGCGAAAGCAGTTCCCTGCCGGTGCTGGATACGGATCTCTTTGCTGCAGAAAGCTGGGAATTGTTCGGCTTGTCGCGACGGAATCTGCTGGTAACCGCGACGCTTGGCGGCGCAGCCGCAGGTGGTGTCATCGATCTTGCCGTTGGTGGGGCTTCGTTTTTTCTGGGGTCGATGTTTGGCGGGCTCCTGGGTGGCGCCAGCGCCTGGCTGGGCGGGGACGAACTGGCGCGCATGCGTGTCATGGGTGAACCACTGGGCGGTATGTCCATGCGCGTCGGACCAGTGACAGCCCCAAACTTCCCCTGGGTTCTCCTGGGACGTTCACTGGTGCATCATCAGCTGGTCAGCGAGCGCAACCACGCACAGCGCTCGGCGCTGGCCCTTGAGGCGCAGGCCAGTCCGTCGATGCTTGACCACATGGATGCGGGTGAGCGACGGCGGCTGGCGGGTCTCTTTGGCCAGCTTGAGAAAGGCGATAGCCGAGCTGTCGAAGAACTGACATCCGTAATTGACCGCTTGTTATCCGTGGGTAACAGCTGAAGGGAGACGATGATGAAGCGACTGCCAACTGACCGGACGGTGTTTCAGAATGCCTGGGTCGTCGAAGACTGTGAGAAGACGTGCCTGAAGTGGGCCAATGAAATGGGCGTCGGCCCATTTTTCATCACGGAGTACGCCGATCAATTCACCGAAATGACCTATCGAGGCAAGCCTGCAAAACTGGGCATGATCATCGGCATTGCCCAGGCCGGGAACGTTCAGATCGAGATTATCCAGCCGACCGTCGATCA
>CAMDVY010000054.1 GCA_945878745.1 Klebsiella pneumoniae
GAGAGTTACCGGGACATCTCGATCGAGTGACTAACCTCACGTAGGAGCGATCTCCTGATCGCGATCATCAATGTTCCCAACAATCGCGATCAGGAGATCGCTCCTACAATAAGCCCTCCTGTCGTGGAAGGGGCTGCCCGACGATCTTCCACTGCGCAGAATCCTAGCTCGACTCCGCCGATTTCCATTCACGGGGATCTACGTCGCGAACGTGTTCCGCGAAGTACCACCGGTGTCCCTCGAGGTCTAATGCTTCGTAGCGTCGATCGCCCCACGGCTGATCTCGCAGTTCCATGACTATCCTCGCGCCCATCTGTTTGGCTCGTGTGCAATGCTCGTCAACACCGTCTACGTACACGATCACCATCTGGGTTCCAGCACCCAGCGTCACGGGGCTCTCGAGGTCGTGTCCTCCGGCCGTCCCGATCATCACGACACCCGCTCCCAGTTCCATCTCCGTCAGGCTGATCTGACCCTCGTTCGTACTAAGCCGAGCTCGCTCCCGCTCCCTGAACCCGAACGCCTCGCTCAACCAAGCGACAGCTTTTGTAGGGTCCCGGTACGCGAGCCTGGGGTAGATCTGCGGAACGCCTTTGGGCGGATTGCTTGGCACGTTCGTGCACCTCACCTGAGTCTCGGGGATGACGCTTTCGGGACAGCACTGTGGGTGCTCGCAGCCGAAAATGCCACTGCTGTCGAGCGAAGTACTGATCCGGAGTACGGCTCGGTGGAATCTACGAAGGCTATCGCCTAAAAATCAGGACGGCGTTGGCGCCTCCGCATCGAGCAGTCCCTGACTTTTCAGATCTGCCCAGAGCGCGGTTGGAATGCGGATACCCAGCAATCGATGCGCCTCGGCTGCCTCTTGCGCGTTCTTCGCACCGGGGATAACCGCTGCCACCGACGGGTGTGCAAGCGGGAACTGAATGGCTGCGGCCGCAAGCTCCACGCCGTGTGATTTGCAAACCGCTTGCAGACGTGTGGTCTTGAAGCGAACGTGTTCCGGTGTTTCGCCATACATGTAGCTGACGGTCTCCGGGGCAACCAGCCAACCACCGGCGTAAGGGGAGGCAATGATGGCGCCGATGTTGCGTGACCTGCACATCGGCAACACGCGACGCAGCGCCAGGGTATCGAGCAGCGTGTACGGGCCGGCCAGGATGATGAAATCCAGATCGACGGTATCGGCGATCTTCTCGATCAGATCTTCCTGTAGCTCGCCATCCCAGCTGTCGTAGTTGCGCATCTCGCGATTGCAGCCGGCACCGATGGCCTTGATATGTCCAGACGCGCGAAGGTCTTCCAGCGCCACGGCACCGCGGCCGCCCTGGCGAGACAGCTGACTCAGCGCATGGTCCACTTCTGCGGGCCATTGATGGCCGTAGTCGATATCGTGAATGGCGAGGCTATCCACAGCCGGCAGGCCAAGCCGCTGCAAGGAATCACGGTGCTGATGCAGGATGGCGTCGTGTCGATAGTCGAAGTGCACACGATGTCCGCTGAGACGGTCGCGTGGCGTGCGCACCCCACCACCGGGCGAAAGGGTTTTCAGGGCTTCATTCCGGAAAGGCTCCGGTTCAAGCGTGCGTCCCACCTTGGTATTGATCCGAAACTCATCCGAAGTTCCGCACTCGGCCAGCGCCACTCCGATCCGGCGCTCGGAGCGCCCGATCCCGTAATACGGTGCCGTGTCATAAAATCGCACGCCACCATCCCACGCCGCACGAACCGTCTCGACACAGTCATTCAATGCCACCTGAGGAATGCCTAAAGGCCCTCCCCCGAATCCAAGTGGTGTCACGTCCAGACTGCTCTTACCTACCTTGCGTGGGATCGAGAAGTTCATGCCAATAGGCCTCGGCGATTCGGGATCGGTTGCAGGAAGGAAGGGTGGTAGCAGGACACCCGTGCGTGTCCTGCCTTGTCATTACGCACTCAATCAGCCGCGCTGGAACTCGCGAATGACCTGACCTGGACGTTGCCCGGTGTGGTAGCCATTTTCCACCACCACACGACCTCCGACGATGGTCGCCGCATAACCCTGGCTCTTGACGATGAACCGACCACCGTTGTGCGGGAAGTCATGCACGAACTCCGGCTGCATGGTCTCCAGCTTGTCGTAGTCGATGATGTTCAGGTCGGCATGCCAGCCCACCTTGATCTCACCGCGCTGCTTGAGCCCGAGCACCTTCGCTGATTTGCCGGTGATGCGATGCACGGCTTCCGGCAGCGTGTAGACACCACGCTTGCGGGTCAGATCGCTGAGCAGGAACGTTGGCGAATCCGCATCGATCAGGATGCCCACGTGTGCGCCGGTATCGGCCAACATGGGGATGCAATGATCCATGTTCATGAATCGCCACTGGTTTTCGAGATTGCCACCAAACGCCCACAGGTTGAACAGTTGCCGGCCTTCGGATTCGAGCAGGCGTTCCACATAGATATCCACCACATCACGGCCGGATTCTTCGGCCAGTTGTGCCAGGCTCTTCTTGCCGTCCAGATCGTAGTCCGGCAATGCGCCGTCGCCGAGTGGATGCAGCATGGCCGGCGGCACCTTGATTCCCGATTCCTTGCCCTCTGCAATCAGGATGGCTCGCTTCGCCGGATTGCGCAGTTCTGCCACACGATCGGCAATCGTCGGCAGTTTCATCAGCGCCTTCCAGGCAGGCGTGTTGAACGGCGAGGCCTTGGCCAGACCGAACAGCGCACCACTGGGTCGGGTGTGGCAGATGCTGGTGATCCGCCGACCGGCTGCATTGTTCCGGTCGAGGAACTCCCTCATGTTGTTGACACCGCCGTCCTTGCTGTTGCCCGCACCGGCCGAGAAGATCACCTGACAACCAGCTTCAGCGCCCTGTTCGAACATGCGCAGTTCAGTATCAAACCGCTTGGAGAAGTCCGGCGCGGCCTGGTACAGGCCACCGGCGCCGCCACCCTGTACAACGGCACGCTGGATCGCCAGCGTCTCATTGAGATCTGCAAAGGTTCCGGGGGTCAGCCGACCGTCCGGCACCTTGTGACCCAGGAAACGCGAGGTGGAGAAGCCAACCGCGCCTTCCGCAACCGAGTCACGCACCAGTCTTACGATCTTCTCAAGCTCTTCCGGCGTCGCCTGTGCACCTTCATCCATGGATCGCTCGCCCATGGCTTCATAACGGATCGAGGAGTGACCCACCAGACCCACCACGTTGAGGGCAGGACGCAGCGATTGCAGCGCATCGAGGTAACCGCCATAGCTGGTCCAGTTCCACGGCAAGCCATCCATGATGGCATCGGCTGCAATGTCCTCCACCGCTTCCATCAACTTGGCCAGATTTTCCCGATTGTGAACGGCAACCGGCGCAAAGGTAACGCCACAGTTACCGATCAATGCTGTGGTTACCCCGTGATAGGAGCTGGACCGCATCTGCGGATCCCAGCCGATCTGCGCATCCATGTGCGTGTGCAGATCCACAAACCCCGGGGTGACCAGCTTGCCGGTGGCATCAATGGTCCGCGCCGCAGTGACGCCCGACAAATCGCCGACGCGGGTGATTCGCCCGGCGTCGACCGCGATATCGGTTCGCGTACCCGCCGAGCCGGTGCCATCGATGACGGTGCCGCCTGAAATGATCAGTTCATGAGCCACGGTTTGTCTCCCCCTGTTTGATTCGCGCGCCCCTCCCTGTCGATGAACAGGTTGCGGGCAGGCTGAATATTGGTGTCTTTAAGGTTGCGGCAAAAACACTAGCACACCACCTTGTGTTCTGAAGTATCGCAAGTGTGAGCGGCCATGGCTATGCGACGGCCTGCCTGGACCCGCCCTTTTTCCATACTATCGATGAACGGCGACATTCCCCGCTCGAATGTCGGCTAGCCGACACCGCCCCTGCGACCTGACGCTGCGATTCACTCGCACCCGGAGTGCCTGTACTCTCGCCCGCTTCGTCACGTCTCGACCTGCCAACACCGGGAGATCACTTGAGCTTCAAGTCGATACTGATCGCCAATCGCGGCGAAATTGCCATCCGCATAACCCGCGCCGCCGCCGACCTCGGTATTCGTACGGTCGCGGTTTTTGCAGAGGATGACGCAACCAGTCTGCACACAAAAATCGCCGATGGGGCTCACGCCTTGCCAGGTAAAGGCCCCCGCGCCTACCTCGACATCAACGCGATCATCAGCGCCGCACAGTCAACCGGATGTGATGCCATCCATCCGGGCTACGGGTTTCTTTCCGAGCGCGCTGAACTGGCCTCCAGCTGTCTGGCTGCAGGGCTCACCTTCATCGGTCCAGGCGTTGAACTGCTCAGACTCTTTGGCGACAAGACACAAGCACGCGCTGCGGCAATCAAGACAGGGGTGCCGGTCTTGCGGGGCATAGACCATGGCGTCACGCTGCAAGAGTGTTTCGCCTTCTTCGATTCGTTGGGCGCAGGACATGCCATGATCATCAAGGCAGTCGCGGGTGGCGGCGGACGCGGCACGAGAGTCGTCCAGCAACGCGAAGAGGTAGAAAGCGCCTATGCGCGCTGCCGTTCGGAAGCGATGGCAACCTTCGGTGTCGCCGATGTCTTTGTCGAAGAGTTCATAAATCGGGCTCGTCACATCGAGGTACAGATCCTTGGCGACCATCAGGGCGGCATCGCACATCTGGGAGAACGTGAGTGCAGTGTCCAGCGGCGGTTTCAGAAGGTTGTTGAGATTGCACCCGCACCCGGCCTGGACAACGCACTGCGCAAACGCATTATCGAAACCGCCGTCCAGTTCGCCACGGCGATCGGCTACAACAACCTGGGCACGTTTGAATTTCTGGTAGACACCAGCGTCAAGCAGCGGTTTGTCTTCATCGAGGCCAATGCAAGACTGCAGGTCGAACATACGGTGACCGAAGCCGTCACGGGCGTTGACCTCGTGCAAACGCAGATTCGCCTCGCCGAAGGCTCCACTCTCGAACAACTCGGTCTCAGCGATCTGCCGGTGACCCGCCCACGAGGTTTTGCCATCCAGGCCAGGGTCAACATGGAGACCATCGAAGCCGACGGATCAGTACGCCCCAACGGCGGAACGTTGACCGCCTACGAAGCGCCCAGCGGACCCGGTGTTCGCACCGACGGATTCGGCTATACCGGCTACCGCACCAGCAGCGCCTTCGATTCACTGTTGGCCAAGGTGATCTGCTTTGCTGCAGGCAACGATCCCGGTCCCGCTATCGCCCGCTCTTTGCGCGCCCTGTCCGAATTCCGGCTGGATGGCGTGGTGACAAACATACCTTTCCTGCGCCAGATTCTATCGCACCCGGACTTCATGGCCGGCAAGGTACATACACGCTGGGTTGAAGAACACCTCGCGACTTTGACACGGGTGGACGATTCCGGACGCTTGCGCTTCCTCCCTGCGAGCCGACCAAAAGGAAACACCGGCAGTGAAGCCGCTTCCGGATTTGCCGGGGCACGTGTCAACACGCGAGACCCACTGGCCCTCTTCGATCACGACGCTCGTATCAGGGCGGAGCAGACCACGGCAGATCCGGACGCACAGCCGGATGACGAGACGGCAAGCATCGGTCCGGAAGGATCAACCGGTGTCGGCGCGCCCATACAGGGAACGATCATCGCCATTGATGTGAAGGTGGATGACACTGTTCGCAAGGGCCAGCAGGTTGCCGTCGTCGAAGCCATGAAGATGGAGCACATCATCATCGCCGATCGCGACGGCATCGTTCGCGCCGTTACCATGACGGTGGGTGATGTCGTCCGCGAAAACTATCCGATCATCTTCATCGAAGCTGCCGAAGTCAGTGGTGACGCCATTGCTCAGGTGACCGCTGTCGACCCGGACTACATCCGCCCCGACCTGCAGGAAAACATCGATCGACACGCATTCATTCTGGATGTAAATCGTCCAGAGGCGGTGCGCAAACGACATGGACTGGGCTATCGCATGATTCGCGAAAGCATCGGACAGTTGATGGACGACGGCACCTTCAAGGAATACTGGCCGCTGATCGTGGCGCGACAACATCGCCGCTTCGACATGGAAACCCTGCGCCGGAACACCCCGGCAGACGGCCTGGTTGCTGGCATCGGCACGATCAACGGCGGACTGTTTGACGATGTACACAGCCGGGCGATGGTGGTTGCCTACGACTACACCGTTCTTGCCGGTACCCAGGGCGGACGCAATCACTACAAGCAGGATCGGATGTTCGAACTCGCTTATCGACTGCGTCTGCCCCTCATTCTGTTTGGTGAGGGTGGCGGCGGACGACCGGGTGACGACTCGGGCGGTCCGGGCGTTGCCTTCGATACCCACACCTTCACTCAGTACGCCAGACTCAGCGGCCTGGTGCCCCTCATCGCCATCGTCAACGGGCGAACCTTTGCGGGCAATACCGCACTGGTTGCCTGCAGTGACGTCATCATTGCCACCGAAGGAACGACACTCGCAATGGGTGGCCCGGCCATGATCGAAGGAGGTGGTCTTGGGATCTACACACCCGAAGAGGTTGGTCCCATGTCCTTCCAGGTGCCTAACGGCGTAGTAGACATCCTGGTCAAGGATGAAGTGGAGGCCGTCTTCACGGCTCAAAAATACCTCTCCTACTTCCAGGGTGCGATCGATGCCTGGGAAAAACCGGATCAGCGCCGGTTGCGTCACATCGTTCCGGAAAATCGCCTGCGTCTGTACGACATGCGCGAGATCATCAACACCATCGCCGATGCGGACTCGGTGCTCGAAATTCGCGAGAAGTTCGGCATTGGCGTGATTACCGCCTTCATTCGCGTCGAAGGCCGACCCATGGGCGTCATCGCCAACAACCCGCATCATCTGGCCGGGGCCATCGACTCCCCGGCCGCTGACAAAGGCGCTCGTTTCGTGCAGCTGTGTGACGCCTTTGATATCCCCGTGCTGAGCCTGATGGACTGTCCTGGCATGATGGTCGGCCCGGACGTCGAGCGCACCGCACTGGTCAGACACTGCGTACGCATGTTCAACGTGGGTGCGAACCTGACCACGCCGATGTTCGGTGTGGTGATACGAAAGGCCTATGGGCTAGGTGTACAGGCCATGTGCGGCGCCAGCTCCGGCGTCCCCTTTTTCACCGTCGCCTGGCCTACTGCAGAATTCGCCGGCATGAACATCGAAGGATCGGTGAAACTCGGCTATCGAAAGGAACTGGCTGCCATTGAGGACCCGGAAGCACGTCGGGCTGAATTCGACGTGCGGGTACAACGTGCCTACGAAGGCGCAAAGGCCGTCAACGCCGGCGTTGGTGGTGGACTGGACGATGTCATCGATCCGGCAGAAACCCGCAGCTGGATCGTCACCGGGCTGAAGTCGTTGCCACCGACACCCGTTCGTGAGGGGAAAAAGTACCCCTACATCGATACCTGGTAACCAGACCGCAAGCCGCAGCAACGAACGATCTACACGCCTGAAAAGAGGGTCCGCAGTGAATAGTACCAAGACAACACGAACGACCCTTGTGGTGTTGACACTAGGCATCACCGCGCTGGCTTCTTGCATGACGGATCCTGACAGGAATCCGGGTGATACCGATTGGCCGGTCTACCTGGGTGACTCGGCACGCAGCCATTTTTCACCCCTTCAACAAATCACCCGGAACAACGTCGACCAGTTGACGCTGGCTTGGCGTTATGACTCCGGTTCACTCGAGGAAGATGAGAGTGGCTTGATGTACACGAGCCCGCTGGTGATCGATGGCGTGCTCTATGGGCTGTCGCCGAAGCTGGTTCCTTTTGCGCTGGACGCCGCCACCGGCAATGAGCTCTGGCGGGTGGACCTTGGCTTGCCGCCAGGCGCCCAGCGCGGCTTGATGAGTTGGCGCAGTAATACGGAGCATCGAATCTTCTTCACCGCGGGCGCAGAGCTTGTGGCGCTGGATGCCCGCAGCGGTCTGCCGGTGCAGGCTTTTGGCAAGAACGGTCGTCTTGACCTTACTCCTGCTGATCCGCGCAGTACGCTCAAGAACAGAGGTGGCGCTGGCGTCACCGTGCCTGGCGTGGTTTTCAAGGATCTCCTGATCTTCGGTTTCAGCACCAACGAGGACGCGCAGGCGCGTCCGGGCTCGATTCGCGCTTTTTCCGCCGTTGATGGCCACCTGGTCTGGCAGTTCGACACGGTGCCACAAGCCGGACAGCCCGGCTCGGAGACCTGGGCTGACGGCGCATTGGATCTGGCTGGTGGCGCCAATGTGTGGACTGGCATGACCCTGGACGAACAGCGCGAAATGCTGTTCGCACCGACCGGTTCAGCAACGCCGGACTTCTATGGTGCGAAGCGACTGGGTGACAACCTGTTCGCCAACTGCCTGCTGGCGCTGGATGCCAACACGGGAACCCTGAAGTGGCACTACCAGGTCGTTCGACACGATCTGTGGGATCGAGACAACCCTTCTCCGCCAACCCTGGTGGAATTCGAGAAGGACGGGAAACACATCGAAGCAGTGGCCATGACCACCAAATCAGGCCATCTCTACGTTTTTGATCGTGACAGCGGCGAGTCGATCTACCCGCTGATTGAAGTACCGGGTTTACCCAGCACGCTGCCCGGTGAAGTACCCGCCGCCACCCAACGGGTCTCGTCGGTGGCCATCAGTCGGCAACAGTTCGAAATCACTAACAGGACCCCAGAGGCGCGCGCCTTTGTCGAGAAGCAGATCAAAGGGTGGGACCAACGCGCCTGGGCGCCACCCAAAGTGGGCACCGTGCTCGTCTATCCGTGGTTCGATGGCGGGGGCGAGTGGGGTGGATCAGCCTTTGACCCCGCCAGCAACCAGCTGATTGTCAACGTCAACGATGCCGCAGGTGTCCTCACGCTGCATGAAATTCCCGTGGGCACAAGCAACTACGGCACCTATGCAACCCAGTGTGGCAGTTGTCATGGGCTCATGCTTGAAGGCACCGAAAGCGCGCCGCCCTTGCGCGATCTCTTCAAGCGTCGCACGTTGGCCGAGGTCATCAACATCGTTGGCCAGGGTCGAGGGCGCATGCCGGCTTTCAAGTTTGCACCGGATGAAGGCCGCCGTATCCTCACCTACATCGCCTCTCCAGAACCCGTGGTTGACGAACCAAGCAAGGCGGTGGACTACGTCATGGCGGGGTACGTCTACCTGAAGGACCACGAGGGATTGCCTGGCAACTCACCACCGTGGGGAACGCTCAACGCCGTCGACCTCGCCACTGGCAACATCAACTGGAAGATTCCTTTTGGTGACTTCCTAACCCACCCGGGCCTCGGCTTCGGCGCCGTGAGTTACGGTGGACCAGTGGTCACTGCGACAGGGCTCATCTTCATCGCGGCAACACCGGACAAGATGATGCGGGCGTACGATGCTCGCAGCGGCGAGATGCTCTGGCAGTACGAATTGAAGGCAGCCGGGTTTTCCACACCGATCACCTACAGCGTCGGCGGCAAACAATTTGTCGTCATCAGCGGTGGCGGTGGCCGGCAGGGTCCGCCTTCGGGATCGGCGTACTACGCCTTCAGCCTGCCTTGAATGAATCGACTTTCCGGTACAGGATTCAACGCGACGACCAGTGACACACTCTTGGGGAGACATCATGACCATACGTTCTCAGAACGGGGTACACCCTGCGGCGACACTGCTGGCAGGTCTCGCGCTGGCCGGCTTGTTGGGATGCAGCCCGCCTGCGCAACCTGAACCCGCAGCATCGGACCCCGCGTCCTCCGCATCAGTGCTGACACAGGTACCGACGCTGGTCCCCGTCGCCGGAATCCAGGACCTCATGAAGTGGCAGTTGACCCCTGCCGCTGAAGCACTGTGGGCATCGGTGAGCACAACAGTGACCGCAGCCGGTGAAGAGGAACTTGCACCCTCCACTACAGAAGATTGGGAAGAGGTTCACGCACATGCGCTGACCGTGATCGAAGTATCCAACTTGCTGTTGATGGATGGCCGGCGTGTGGTCCGGGCAGGTGTCGAACACCTTGATGACCACGGCACTCCAGGAAATCTGACTGCCGAGGAAGCCGAAGCCGCGATCGCAGCCAACCGTGAGGTATATGTCGGCTACGCTACGGCACTACGGTCAATCGGCCAGGACTTTGTGTCGGCAATTGAAGCCCGGAATACGCAAGGCATGCTGGATGCCGGAGATGCGCTCGAGAAGATCTGCGAAAGTTGTCACCTCAAGTTCTGGTATCCAGGCCAGGTGATACCACCCTTTCCAGGCGCAGCACCCGAGGAGCCAGACCCGTCTGACGCTGAATCGGCCAACCAGGGAAGGTCTGATCAATCAGATCTTCCCTGACATTCCGGCGGCGCCCACCGCCATGCCTGATATGAATTGGCCCGCGTCTTTGAAACGGATTAGTGTCCAACAGACATCATCTGGCGTTACTTCCAGATCAATCATTGGTGGAGCCAAGCCTGCATATGTCCCAGTCTATCCCGTTGAATCGCATGCACTCGACCCAGTGGTGGCTTGCCGCGTTGGCGGTGGCAGTCCTGTCGCCGTATGCGCACGCACATCACGCATTCTCGTCCGAATTTGATGCCACCGCGCCGTTCAAGATGACCGGCACGGTCTCGCGCGTGGAATGGATAAACCCGCACAGCTGGATCCACGTCGACATTGCCCAGCCGGATGGCACCAGGCAGGCCTGGATGTTTGAGGGGGGCACACCGAACACGCTGTTACGTGCCGGTCTGACGAAGAAGCTGCTGTTGCCGGGCACCGAAGTCATGGTGCGCGGTTATCAGAGCAAGGACCGCGCCTGTCAGCCAGAGTGTCGTGGCAGCGGACGTGACATCACGTTCCCGGACGGTCGACGCATCTTCATGGGCTCTTCAGGCACCGGCGCACCGAAAGACGGCGCAGACCCGATTGAAGGTGGCACAGGGCAAGGGGCTGCGAAACCCTAGCCCTTCCGTCGAGTGGAGGATCAGAGCGATACAGGGGAAAGAAAGCGCTGCGTCAGCCATCGCCGCGCGGGGGAGATCAGCCAATGA
>CAMDVY010000055.1 GCA_945878745.1 Klebsiella pneumoniae
GACGCTCAGGCATTGCACGCGCGATTTACGTGACATCCGTAGGCAGACGAATCGTGATTCTTCGGGTTTTCAGAAAGAAACGACAAAAGACACCTCAATCCGAACTGGAGCTGGCTCGATTCAGAGCCCGGGAGTTGCAATCATGGCTACCTTGATCCGGGATCAACACACACGCTGGAGCAAGCGGCCCGCCTACCGGAAAGCTTATGCGGCTCTCGCTGACGAATTTGATCTCGCGGCCATGGTGATGCAGGTACGCATTCATGCTGGTTTGTCACAGCAGGAACTGGCTGAACGTATCGGGACCAAACAGCCTGCCATCGCCCGCATTGAAGGTGGACAAATGCCGTCCACCACCACTTTGCGACGCATCGCGGAAGCCACGGGCACGCGGTTGAAGATCACGTTTGAACCGGAGTCTGCGTGAGCTGGACTTGCGATCACTACGCAAAACCCTTCAGCTCCTTTTTTAACGCCACGATCAACCGCTGAAGCATCCCACCCACGATCACAAACTCCGCATCCAGCAATGCCAGCGGGTGATCGTCCAGCTCTGCATCTTCATCGCCGGTAACCCCTTCAATCCGGAATTTCCGGATCACGCCTTGCTGATCCAGCACACACGTAATGACATCATCAAACCGCACAGCCAGACGATCGAGCGTCAAGCCGTCCCTGACATGTTTCTGCACGCTCGCCGACGCGAGCTCCATGTCCAGCCAGCTCACCGACGCCTTGCCCGCTGCAGTGTCCAGCATCTTGCATTCGCGACCCGCCTGGAACTGCGTCGGTCCACCACCCAGAAAAACCTGCGACAACAGACGCCCGATGGGCTCATTGAAGCTGAGGGGTACCGCTTCCAGACTGCCAAACGCACTGCGCAGCGTATCGAGGAACAGCTCCGCCTGTGTTTCAGATGACGTATCGATGCCAAGCAGCCCTTCCTTGACGATATACATGCCCCACAGGCGTTGTGATTTCAGCAGGGTCTTTGGCATCAGCTCGGCATGGACTTCGTCTTTCAGATCGCGTTTTTCCTTGCGGCTTGGGTCACGGTGCATGCGTGATTGAAAGGCAGTGATGCGCTCCTCGAGGGTTTCGTTGACAGCCGACGCCGGCAGCAGCCGCGTCTGTACGCGAAGCCGCATAAGGTCTGCTCCGCCAACACGTCGAGCAAGCAAAGGGTCCGCGTCCCCGGCCGGTGATTCGAACCCGGCGCTCGACTCCGTGTAGGCACCACACGGTTTGAAAGTGCGCTCCTCAAGAACTGCAGACAACGCCTGCTCGGAGACAGGCCACTCGCTCTGTACCCGGTACAGTCGAAGATTGCGGAACATGGGTGCACCAATCGGAAGGGGGCGCCATTATCATGATCGACCCCATGGGTGTCACCGTAGACATGACCTGCTAGCCTTGTTATTCAAGAGCTGTGTCTGCAATCCGGTTCGCGATCTGGAGATCTCTCCTGACTGTCCCAAAAGCTGACTAATGATATGAACGAAGTGGTCGACAAACAGGCATTGATTCTGGCCGGTGGTGGCGCTCGCGCGGCGTATCAGGTCGGCGCGCTTCGTCATATCGCACGCACCATTCCCGACTGGCGCCCACAGATTCTCACCGGCGTTTCTGCAGGGGCGATCAATGCCATTCACCTCGGCAGTTATCGCGGGTCCTGGCAGGAATCCGTCGAACAGTTGCGTGCGCTGTGGCTGGGGCTCGATACCGAGCGCGTCTATCGAACCGAATTTCGTGCATTGCTCGGCAAAATGTTTGCCGCTGCCCTGCCCTTGCTGACTGGCGGACGTATCGGTCGAGATCGCATGCGTGGCATGGTCAATACCGAACCGCTGCGCGACTACCTGAGTTCAGCGCTGACCATGCAGGGCGACCGTGTCACCGGCATCGCCGAAAACATACGGGAAGGCTGGCTGGAATCACTCGCGATCGTCACCACCGACTACGACAGTGGTCGCTCCACGGCGTGGATCGAGGCGGTTGGCAAGGAAATGCTGGGTCGAGGCCAGGTCGACATCCGATTTACCGATCTCACCCTGTCGCATGTCCTCGCATCATCGGCGCTGCCACTGTTTTTTCCAGCAGTGGCAATCGATAACCACTGGCATGGTGACGGCGGCGTTCGTCTCACCGCGCCACTGTCGCCGGCATTGCACCTCGGCGCAACGCGAATACTGGCGGTATCTCCGCGCAAGCGACCTACCGCCACACCCAAACCAGAGAGCGCAGAACTCTCCTTGTACCCTGCACCGGCGCAGATCGCGGGCATCATGTTGAACGCCATATTCCTCGACAACCTGGACTATGACGCCTTGCAGATGACCCGCATCAACAAGTTGCTGCACGCAGGTGGCCCGGCGGCTCATGCCGGTATGCGCCCGGTGGAAGTCATGGTGCTCAGACCCTCCCAGGATCTGGGTGTGCTGGCAAAGGAAAACGAATTCCGGTTGCCCCGGTCCTTCCGGTTTTTCGAGCAGGGACTGGCAGGCAAGAACATGAAAAGCGCAGACGCACTCTCCATGGTCAACTTCGAGCCGGAATATCTGTCGATACTCATCCGGATGGGCGAAGAAGACGCTGCCGCAAGGCACGATGAAATAGAGGCGTTTCTCCGCGGCGGTTCCTGCGCTGTCCCCGTCTGGTAAACAGAGCTGGTAACCGAGACAACTGAATTAGCTGCAGTGCAACTGCAGACCAACAGGTAGAATCCCGCCCTCAACAGTCTTTTCCTGCGGCATGCTCAGCCAGATCTTCTCCGTCATCGCCCCCGTGTTCCTGATTGCCGGCATCGGCTTTCTGTGGGCGAAGCGTGGCATGCCATTCGACAACACCACGATCAGCAGTCTGGTCATGAATGTCGGCTCACCCTGCCTGGTCTTCTCGTCACTGACACGCATTCATCTCGAAGGATCTGCCTTTACCAGCGTACTGATGGCATCCGTTGGCATCCTGATCGGTGCGCTGGTTCTAGGCGCGGGACTGCTGATGCTCCTGCGACAACCGATGCGAACCTTTTTGCCATCGCTGGTGCATCCCAACACAGGCAATATGGGATTACCCCTTGCCCTGATGGCTTTTGGTGATACGGGATTGGCCCTCGCTATCTCGTATTTCTTCGTCAACTCGGTTTCGCAGTACACCCTTGGGCTGACCATTTCCTCGGGCCGATTTTCGCCTGCACAATTGGTCAGGCAACCGATTATCTGGTCTGTCGCATTTGCACTTCTGGTTCGCGAAACCAATGTCCAGGTACCGGATTTTCTCGCCAACACCACCCAGATTGCTGGCGGACTCGTCATTCCCGCCATGCTGCTGATGCTCGGGAATTCCCTCGCCAGCCTCAGGATCGCCGGGCTCGGCATCGCCAGCATCATCGCCGTCGCTCGTCTGGCGCTCGGCTTCGGACTGGGCCTTGCCATGATCAGTCTCCTCAAACTTGAAGACGACGTGGCCGGTGTGGTGATCATGCAAGCCACCATGCCGGCGGCCGTCTTCAACTACGTGTTTGCCGAGCGGTATGGCCAACAACCGGAAAAAGTCGCGGCGGTCATCCTGATCTCGACAGTCATTTCGTTTCTGACGTTGCCCGCCCTGGTTGCTTTTGCGATTCATCTTCCGTGAGGACACGATCATGACGGATGACATCGAGGTACAGGTTGAGAGTATCGCCTTTGGCGGAGATGCCGTGGCACGTCACAACGGCCTGGCTGTTTTCAT
The DNA here is from genome assembly GCA_945878745.1 of Klebsiella pneumoniae. GTDB lineage: Bacteria > Pseudomonadota > Gammaproteobacteria > Pseudomonadales > Azotimanducaceae > SYFY01. Next base: position 3,733 of record CAMDVY010000055.1, read on the forward strand.
ACCCGGTGGCGCACCGGGTGACCAGCTGCGCGTACGATTCACGCAGCGCACTCGACGCTATGCACGGGCATCCATCGTCGACGTCCTGCAGCCGGGCAGTGCTCGTGTTGCAGCAACCTGTCCTGTGTATCCGCAGTGTGGCGGCTGTCAGTGGCAACACATCGCCTATGTGGACCAGTTCAAGGCGAAAGCTGACGTGGTTACCCGTGCACTGGCGCGTTACGAGCCGCGCGCAATTCAACACTGGCCCGCAGCAGCCACCTCGGGTTATCGCCGACGTGCGAGATTGCATTGGGTGAATCGCGACAGCCTGACGATCGGGTTTCGTGAACGACAATCCGATCGCGTAGTCGATACCTCCACCTGCCTGCAGCTGGAACCTGCACTCGAAGCTTGTCTGCCTCACCTGCATGCGCTTCTGCAACCATTGGGTCGAACGACTGGACAGGTTGAACTCCTCTGCAATCACCGAAACGAAATCCATCTGGGTTTGCGAGTCGATACCGGTGACGGTTCAGCACTCATCCCTGCATTGCAGCAAACGAAGAATCCTTGGTGGATTGGTGCGAGTGTGTCGACAGGTGCAACGTCAGAGTTCATCGGCGCGACATCCCTGGTGCTGGACTCACGCGGCCTGATAGCCAGTGCGACTGCATTTACCCAGGCCAATGCAGCCCAGGATGCGGTACTACGGGATTGTGTTTCTCGTCTGGTCAGCAGAACCAGGGCCAATCGAGTTCTCGAGTTCCACGCTGGCATCGGCAATTTCACCCTGGATATCGCACGGTCCGGTGTTGAGGTCGACGCCGTCGAAGCAAATCCGGAAGCGATCAAGCTCCTGCACAGCAACTGTGATGGTTTGAAGGTGAGTGCTACAGCGACCGATGCAGATCATTACGAATGGTTGCAGAAACCGGACTGTGTGGTGCTGGATCCACCACGCGAAGGCGCCGCTGCATTGATGAACCGGCTGGCTGCGAAGCGGGTTCCCCATATCATCTACGTTTCCTGCGATCCGATGACACTGGCACGCGATCTTGATCTGCTCGTCAAGGCACGCTATCGCTTACATGAAGTCAGCATCATCGACATGATGCCGCACACTTATCACATCGAAACCGTCTGCTTCCTGTCGCGCCACTGAGGTTCACCAACACGTGGACGATCTCGTGTCCAGGCCAGGAGCACACTGACAACGTCGTGCATCCGCACCGGTTTGGCCACATAGTCATTCATGCCCGCTTCCAGACAGCGCTCACGGTCGCCGGAAAGAGCATTGGCCGTCATCGCGATGATAGGCACATCATGCCACCCCACATGCTGGCGTATCGCCTGGGTTGTTGCATAACCATCGAGCACCGGCATCTGGCAATCCATGAGAATCGCATCGAAGATGTCATGTTCCAGCAGTTCCAGGGCCTCACCGCCATGATTGGCAACGACACAGGTGACGCCACATCGCGCCAGCATGGTTTTGGTTAACAACTGGTTAGTTGCATTGTCTTCGACCAGCAATACACGCAATCCCTGGAGCTGCTCCGCGAGTGTGCTGTCGTGAGGTGATGGCGCGACAACGGGCGCCGGTACGCTCGTAACGTTTTCATCAACCTGTACAGGAATGGTGAAACTGAAGGTCGATCCTGCATCAACTTCGCTGTCGAGCTTCAAGGTTCCACCCATCAATTCAACCAGTTGACGGCAGATTGCAAGCCCGAGGCCTGTACCCCCAAACCGTCGGGTGGTCGACGCATCAGCCTGACTGAATCGCTGAAAGAGGTTTACTGACTGTTCCGCAGAGATGCCGATTCCGGTGTCTCGCACCTTGAAGTGAAGATCGCTCAACAGGCGATCTCCGTCGCGTAGTTCTGCCATGCTCTCGACCTGGACGCGGATACTGCCCTTGGTCGTGAACTTCAGAGCATTGCCAACCAGATTGTGGAGCACCTGCGCGATTCGCAAGCCGTCTCCCAGATAGCCAGGTCGCACCGAATCGTCGATGACAACGTCAAACGCCAAACCCTGCTTTTTCGCGCGATCCGCGTAGGTTGATCGCACATCGGTCAGTACATTCCTGATATCGAGCGGTCTGATCTCAAGAACCAGGCCACCCGCTTCAATCTTTGTCAGGTCAAGGATGTCGTTGATGAGGCCAAGCAGGTGGCGGGACGCGGTCTGGATCCTCTCAAGAAACGTCCGCTGCTCCGGCAGGAGTGTGGTGGTCTGCAGCAGGTCAGTGAAACCAACAATTGCGTTCAGTGGAGTACGAATTTCGTGGCTCATGTTGGCGAGGAAGCTGCTCTTGGCACCTGCCTCTTCGATGGCACGCTGACGGCTGGCCCGTTCTTCAAGCAGGCGGCCAGCAAGCGCGAGCGACCCCATGAATCCCAAACCGGTCGCAGCCAGTTCCAGGGCATGGTCCGACCAGACCTGGTCGATATCCCATCCTTTGTGCCGAGCCAGTACCAGGACCACGCCGAGGGTGAAGGAGACCAGTCCAGCCAGGTAACTCGCTGCTCCGTTGATGTGTTTCCGGGTTGCTGCGGCGGCGGTCCACAGGCAAAGCCCAAGGCAGCCCACAATCAAACCCAGTCCGACAGTGGGGAAGTGCCTGAAGATCGGAAACAGGTTGACCAACACAATCACGCCAGCCGCAAAGTTCAATCCGGTTCGCAGGCGTGGAGACCATTCAGCAACCCGCAGAAATTCCCGGGAAAACAGGAGCAAGCCCATCAGCATGACGCCGATCGAAACCCGCATGGTCAAGTCATGCAAGACAGGATGATCGGCATAGAGGAATTGAGAGCCGAAACCTGCGTCCGCTATACGCCAGAGCAGCGGGCCAACCAGGACCAGGGCAAAGTAAAAGAAGATCGCCTCGCGTACCAGCATGCACACGCAGATGTTGTAGAGCGCAAGGACGACGAGCAAACCAAAGAAGAGACCCGCTATCAGCGTGTCGACATTGATTTGCTCGGACCACGCGACACTGCCGGCGAGAACGGGACGCAGCGAGACACTCGTAAAACTGTCGATTCGCACCAGAATCTCGTGACGACCCGGCAGCATCGCTACCGGGAAAGCAACCTCACGGTACTTGATCCGGCGCACTGCAAACGGCAATCCGGACCCTGCCTCCAGATCTGCCAGTAACCGGCCACCCACGTAGTGTTGAAACGTGGCGGAACGAACGTTGCCACTCCCGAGGCTGAAGACCCAGTCCACCACGTTCTGCGAAGACGGCTCTACCTGGAAAATGAAACGAACCCAATGTGCGCGCTTGGAAAAACCAAGGTTGATGGTCCCGCCTGAAACGCTGGCCCATCCCGCCTCGACTGGCGCCTCGGCCAGTAACGCGGTGGTCTGCACCTGCGCGTGGGGTCCCAGCAGATAGAGCTCACCCGATGTGGGGACTACCTGCAGGACATCAGTATCGGCGGAATCGCGGTCAGCAATAGCTGCGCCTGCCAGCAGCATCAGGCAGGCAATGACCAGACCAGCGCTTGTTGATCGATAGTTCACCTGGAGAGTGTAGTAACGCCGGGCAATCCGGCTGCGACGCGGTCCGCATCCTGGTGTCGTGGCTTCAGACCTCCTGCTCGATCAACATAAAAAGAAAGGTGCCATGGGCCAGCAGCCGGGAATCGGCACCACCGGTGACCACTTCTGCACGCAAACTGACCAGTCGACGGGACCGGTTCACGACTTGAGCCTTGCCGACGAGGTGCTGCCCCGCAGCAGCAGCATGCACGTACGTCATGTTGGCATTGATGGTTGCACCTCGGGTGCCCAGAGACCCCACCGCATAGGCACACGCCGTATCGGCCAGAGCAAAAAGCAGACCGCCGTGCGCCATTCCCGCAGCATTGATGAGCTCCGGCTTTACGGTTGCTTCCATCTCGCAGACACCCTGTTCGGCACGAATGAACTCCATGCCGAAGTGATCGAGGATGCCGGCGTCTTTTAGCAACACCGCCTGCTGACGCGCATCGATACTCATTGTTGGTCTCTGTAGCCTGTTGATCGTTTTCCGGCGGAATTGTGGCACGATTGACGGATGCTCACCTGCACCTGGGCGCCAACCGTCTTTCAAGGACCGCAGCTCGTCGACCGCTATCAGGGTCGACTGCCGGTGGGCGAACGGCTGCATGCGGTACTCGGCGATCACGCACGTCGAATTGAAGACCTCGGCATATCGCACCTGTTGGTGGCGCAGCGCTGGTGGGGATCGGGTGAGGAGACGGAAGGCTCGTCGTTGGACTGTCTGACGATGACCAGCTACTTCGCCGGTTGTACGTCCGCCATCAAGCTGATCACGGCTGTTCATCCCGGTTTTTTTCAGCCCACCGTGATTGCCAAATGGGCGGCATCGCTGGATGCGCTCTATCCCGATCGATGGGCGATCAACGTCACGAGCGGCTGGAATCTGCAGGAATTTTCGATGTACGGGATCGACGCGCTTACGCACGACGGGCGTTACGCGAGATCTGCCGAGTTCATCCGCGTGCTTCGCGAAGCCTGGTCCGGCAATACCTTCGACTTCGACGGGAGCTACTATCAGCTCAAGGACATGAAACTCGAGCCACGCCCCACGTCCCGCCTGACGATCTATCAGGGGGGACAGAGTCCGGCGGCCCTGCAGATGGCCGGAGAGCATGCGGACTGGATGTTCCTCAATGGTGGTCGACCGGAAAAGTTGAGGCAGTTGATCAGCAACGCACGTGCCGAAGCCGCAAGCCATTCCCGTGAGTTGAGATTTGCGGTGTATGCAGCGCCGCTCTGTGCAGACACCGATGCACAAGCCTGGGCGGAGATTGAATCAAGACTGGCGCGTCTCGACAAAGGTCTTGAGCAACGACGCCAGGCGGCCGTCGGCGGCGCTGTCGGCATGTGGGCTGGTGGTGACGATCCACTCACGCATCTGGATACCAATGAAGGTTATTGCACCCGTCTGATCGGCAGCCCGGCGACGATTCTCGAACGCATCCATGAACTGCGGTCGATCGGTGTGGATATGCTGCATCTCGACTTGCGAGATCCCCAATTCCTCGAACACGTGTTGCCCCACATCCACGCGATTTAGACCGTCCATCCACGATCACTTCACAAGAACACTGTAAAAAAGGCGCTTCCATTGCCGATTTAGTGTGCTACATTACTAATACACCAGTTACCCATGACACCAAGATGCACGAGTGGCATGACAATGAACCGATCTACCAGCAGCTGCGCACGACGGTCCTGCATCGGATTCTGGCGGGCACGCTGGCGGAAGGAGAAGCCGTGCCTTCCGTCCGCCAGGTCGCCGCCTCCGAGCGAATCAACCCCCTCACCGTGACCCGCGCTTACCAGCTGCTTGTTGATGAAGGGCTTCTGGAGAAGCGCCGCGGCCTCGGACTGTTTGTCACTTCGGGGGCCAGCGACAAGGCTCGCACCACTGAGCGCGAAACCTTTCTCACCATCGAGTGGCCACGAATTCGCGAACGCATGAATGCACTCGGCATCGACCCGGTTTCCCTGCTGGAGAGTAAAGACGCATGAACGTGATTGAAGCCCGACAACTGGTCAAGCGATACGGTGCCAATGCTGCACTGGATGGCTTTGATCTACAGGTTCCAAAGGGACGCATCGTCGGTCTCATCGGACCGAACGGCTCAGGCAAGACCACGGCGCTGAAAGCCATTCTGGGCCTGACCCCCCTCGACAGTGGTGACCTCACCATCAACGGCCTGGCGCCATGGACCAGTCGCGCACGACTGATGGAGGATGTGGCCTACATTCCGGATACCGGCATCCTGCCACGCTGGATGCGAGTGAGTGACCTGGTGGACTACGTCGCCCGAGTGCACTCCCGTTTTGATCGTGCCCGCGCCGAAGCACTGCTCGCAAAGACAGACATCAATGCCAGTCGCCCGGTACGCGTGCTGTCGAAGGGCATGCAGGTTCAGTTGCATCTGGCGTTGATTCTGGCGGTGGATGCCAAGCTGCTGGTGCTCGACGAACCGACGCTCGGACTCGACGTGCTGTATCGGGAACAGTTCTACGACACGCTGCTGAGCGACTATTTCGAAGGTGATCGCAGCATCCTCATTACCACCCACGAAGTGCGTGAGATCGAACATGTGCTTACCGATGTGGTGTTCATTGCACGTGGCAAGGCGCTCCTCGCGGCCACCATCGACGACATCCGCGAGCAGTACACCAAACTCACACTGACCACCGGCGCAACGCCGCCCGAAGGATTTATCGGACGTCGTCAAACCCTTGCCGGGGTTGAGTGCATCTACAGGAACATCCCCCGCAACGACCTGGCACGCGCGGGCATCGTCGGTGTTCCGGATCTGGTTGAACTATTCGTAGCGATCATGGAGAACTCTCATGCATAACCTCATAGCACTTGCCCACAGAGAATGGCAGGAACATCGCAATACCTTCATTTTTCCGCCAGCAATCATCCTGGCACTGATCGTCATCGCTGTGCTGTTTGGTGTCACCCTGGGTGAGAAGCTGAAAATGGAAATCAATCTGGACAGTGACCGGGACTCGAGCCCTTCCACGTTCCATCAGATTGAAAAGCGTCCAAACGCAGGGCTCTTCATGGCTTCTGCGCAGCAGGCTGAATTTTCTGCACAACCACGCGCCATGTTCGCGACTCAACACAACTCAGCGTCGACACTGGATGAATTGGCCAGCGCCGATGTTGGCAAGTTGCCACGAATACTCGACGAACTGACCTTCCCTTTTTTCCTCGTGTTGATTCTGGTGTCGCTGTCCGTCGCGACCAGCGTCACTTACGATGAACGCAAAGACCGCTCGCTCCTGTTCTGGAAATCCATGCCAGTGGACGATGTTGAAACGATCATCAGCAAATTTGTGTTCATCTGCTGGATCGCGCCACTGGCCACGGTCGTTGCCATCGTCATCGCCCGACTGCTCCTGGCAGGCGTAGCCAGTGTTTATTCGAACGAGCTGGAAATCGGCGAGGTGTGGGGCAACGCACAAGTGTGGAGTGGTTTCATGGGCGTCATCAGCGGCTTCCTGCTGCTCGGACTCTGGGTTGCGCCCGTCTACGCCTGGTTGATGCTGGTCGGCGCTGTGGTCACTCGATCACCGATGCTCATCGCGACGATCACACCGCTGGTGGTGATGTGGCTGGAGTGGTTGTTTTTCGACTCGACGTACCTCCTGAGTTTTGCGACATCACACATCGCGCCACGGAC
>CAMDVY010000056.1 GCA_945878745.1 Klebsiella pneumoniae
GCATGTGATTTTCAAACTGGCTGGCCTGTGTCCCTTCAATCGTCCAGTGGCCAGAGTTGTGAACCCGGGGTGCCATCTCATTGGCCATCAGTTCAGTGCCAACGCAAAACAACTCCAGCCCCAGCACGCCGACATAGTCCAGACGATCCAGCAATCTGCTGACGTAGTCCTGGGCGCGGTCCTGCATGGCATCATCGGGCTTGCATCGCGAGACACGCAGAATGCCGTCCCGATGAACATTTTCTGCCACCGGATAAAACATCGTCGCCCCGTCCCGGCCACGAACACCCAGCATCGAGATCTCTCGATCAAAAGGGACAAAACGCTCGAGGATCAGAGGCACACGTCCCAACTGCGACCAGGCGATCGCGATGTCACTTCGATTGCGCAGCACATACTGACCTTTGCCATCGTAACCAAGGGTTCGAGTCTTCAGCACGGACGGCAAACCCAGCGTCGTGACTGCGCGCTCGAGATCTTCCAGTGAATCCACCGCCTGGAAGGAGGGCACGGGAATTCCGAGTTCGCGCAACAGGCTCTTCTCGGTCATGCGATCCCTGGAAATCGCCAGGGCCTGAGGGTTTGGATACACCGGAACCTGTTGTGCAAGCCTGGCCATTGCGTCTGCGGGCACGTTCTCGAATTCGTACGTCACCACTTCGCATTTCGACGCCAGCAGATCCAGTGCCTGAGGATCATCAAAGTTGCGACACAGGTGCTCCCCGAGCACTGCACCACAGGCATCCGGTGCAGGATCGAGCAGCACAAAACGCAGGCCCAACGGCAGGCCGGCCAACGCCAGCATACGCGCGAGCTGGCCCGCACCAACGATGCCAACGGTTGTCATTCGGCCACTCTTGGATCAGGTCTTGAAAGCACCTCGGCGCTCTGACGAGCACGATACGCGGCAACCGCTTTCAGGTATTTTGGTTTCGCCGTACCCAGGATCGACGTCGCCAGCAGCGCAGCGTTGACAGCCCCGGCTCGCCCGATGGCCAGTGTCCCGACGGGAATACCGGCCGGCATCTGCACGATCGAGAGCAACGAGTCGATACCGTTGAGGGTTTTCGATTGAATGGGTACGCCGAGCACGGGCAATGACGTTTTGGCTGCCGTCATGCCTGGCAGATGCGCCGCGCCACCGGCAGCCGCGATGATCACTTTGATGCCACGGGCTTCTGCAGAGGCTGCGTACTCGAACATGAGATCCGGCGTGCGATGCGCTGACACCACCTGCACTTCATGCGGCACGCCCAGCTCCTCCAGCATGGCGACGGTGTGCTGCATCGTTTCCCAGTCTGACGATGAGCCCATGATCACTCCGACCAATGGTTGCATGCTGTCTGTCCTTCCCCAGGGTCTGTCTTCGAAGCGTGGATTGTGAGGGTATCGCGACGCTTGGGCTACTGCTGGAGCAATGCCCTTGCAAGCGGGATGTCGGTGATCAGAACTTGGCTGGACGTACTACTGCCACGTCGGCAGTAAAAAGAATCATCGCAAAATTGTCGTAGTAGTGTTCCTGCAGGTGCCGAGTAATGGCATCCGCGGTGGTCTCGTCACACACGACCTCAACTCGAATGTTGCTGCTCGCCTCCCAGGCCGAGTTGCGCACACCACGGCTGCCTTTGCCGCGGACATCGGTAATGGTGTACCCATGGGCGCCAAGTTTTTCTAGATCCTTCACCAGCAGCTTTTCAACAGCCGCTTCGGTGACGATGGTCAACAGCTTGCGAAGATGTTCATTCACGGCGTCAAGCCCCCAGACGAATCGCGAGGCTGTGGTAAAGGGGAATACCAACCAGCACATTGAATGGAAAAGTAACACCGAGCGACGCCGCAAGCGATAACGCAGGATTCGCCTCGGGAACAGAAACACGCATCGCTGCAGGAACAGCGATATAGGACGCGCTGGCCGCGAGGATGGCGAGCAGCGTTACACCGCCCACTGAAAAGCCTAAGCAAACGCCCATGGCAGCGCCACAAACTGCCGATAAGAGCGGCATGCCGATGCCAAACACGATGAGAAACACCCCGTACTGACGCAGCCCTCCAATCTGGACCGCCGTGATTAATCCCATCTCCAGTAGAAACAGCGCGAGGACGCCTTTGAAGAGATCAAAGAACAGCGGCTCGATGCTGACTATTCCGGCCGGCCCGGCAATCCAGCCGATCAACAATCCACCAATGAGCAGCACAACGCCCTTGCCAAGAAACACTTCATGCGCCACGAGATTGAGGCGAAGATCACTTCTGAAGCCTCGCGCCATGAGAATGCCGATCAGAATCGCCGGAATTTCCATCATCACCAGCAACAGCGGCATCTGCGCTTCGAAGCTGATGCCTTTGTCAGCCAGCCATGCGGCACCTACCGCGTAGGTCCCAACACTCACCGAGCCGTAGTGCGCAGCAATGGAGGCAGCATCTGCGCGAGGCAGTCGGCCCACAAAACGCAACACCGGAAAGGCAACAAACGGCAATAACGACCCCAGCAGAAGCACGGCCAGCATTTGCGGCAGCATGGCCTCGAGAGGCTGGCGCGCCAGTTCAATGCCACCCTTCATACCGATGGATAACAAGAGAATCATGCTGACGAGTTCGTAGACAGCCGCAGGCAGGCGCAGCTCGGAGCGCAGCAGGCCTGCAAAGATACCAAGCAGGAAAAAGAGAATGACCGGGTCAATGTTCATGCAGCAAGACTATATCAGCGGCAACAAGCGGTACTATTCGGACTATCCAGCAGTTAATGCTTCCCTCCGCAAAACCATTGCTTCAACCAGGATAACGACAAAATGTCTGGGCTCGGAGTCGACAGGATCATCCATGCAGATTCCATCCCGTTCCGCGAGGCGTTGAGATTCTGGCTGAAACTCGGCTTCATCAGCTTCGGCGGTCCAGCCGGTCAGATCGCAATCATGCACGAGGAGCTGGTGGAACGACGTCGCTGGATCTCCGAGGATCGATTTCTTCATGCCCTTAACTTCTGCATGGTCCTGCCAGGACCAGAGGCACAACAGCTGGCGACTTACCTCGGCTGGTTGATGCATCGAACGCTTGGTGGTGTTCTGGCGGGCACGTTGTTCATCCTCCCGTCTCTCTTCATCCTGATCGGTTTGTCCTGGATATATGTGGCGTATGGCAACACACCACTGATCGCCAGTCTTTTTTATGGCATCAAGCCTGCGGTGACAGCCATCGTGCTGCACGCTGCATGGCGGATTGGTTCGCGCACGGTCAACAACACCTGGCTGGCTGCCATCGCCATCGCCTCGTTTGCCGCTACTCTGCTCGGAGATATTCCGTTCCCGATGATCATCCTTGGCGCGGCGGTGCTTGGCTATCTAGGTGGACGCCTGCGACCCGAGCGATTTACTACCAACCGCGCCCACGGAGCCCGCATCAAGGCGCGGGCCCCTGCGCTGATCGACGATGAGTCACCACGACCAGCTCATACTCATTTTCATCCACGCAGACTGGCTCTCATCATCATCACGGGCTTTTCGCTGTGGTTGGTGCCCATGCTGATATTCACCAGCTCGTTGGGATGGGACCATCTGCTGACGCAGATGGGATGGTTTTTCACCAAAGCTGCATTGCTCACGTTTGGCGGCGCGTACGCTGTTCTGCCCTACGTGTTTGACGGCGCAGTGGAACAGTACGGCTGGGTGACGACGGCCCAGATGATGGATGGCTTGGCACTTGGCGAAACCACACCAGGGCCACTCATCATGATCGTAGCGTTTGTCGGCTTTGTCGGTGGTTATGCCAGTCAGGCGATGTCAGCCGTGAGCCCATTCTGGACCGGCGCAATTGCCGCCGCGGTGGTGACCTGGTTTACCTTCCTGCCTTCGTTCCTGTTCATCCTTGCAGGCGGACCTCTGGTCGAGTCCACGCGTCAGACACCCGCATTCACCGCGCCGCTAACCGCCATCACGGCCGCCGTGGTCGGCGTGATTGCGCACCTGGCGCTCTATTTTGGTCAGCACGTGATCGTTCCTGATTGGCGCCTGGCATCTGTGGACTGGCTGGCACTGGGCATAACCACGCTGGCGGCATTCGCCCTCTTCGGCTTCAAACGCGGTGTACTGGAAGTGATAACCGTCAGCGCACTGATCGGCGTGTTGATCGGTCTGCTATAACCAGCCGCGGCGCTTGAACACCGTGTACGGCAACACGGCGGAGAGCACCATCAGTCCAATCGCCATGGGATACCCATAATGCCAGGTCAATTCCGGCATGAGTTTGAAGTTCATCCCGTAGATCGACGCGATCAAGGTCGGCGGCAGGAAGACAACGGCAGCCACCGAAAAGAACTTGATGATGGCGTTCTGTTCGATGTTGATGAGCCCGAGGGTTGCATCGAGCAGAAACGTCACCTTGTGGGTGAGCGAATCCGCATGATCGGACAAGGAGCGCAGATCGCGGGTAATGGTCTTGATGCGCCCTTTCATTTCTTTTTCGTTGCGCGGCGACTGCATCGCTTGCGCGAGAAAGCCCATGACCCGCTCCAGTGAAGCCAGACATTCGCGCAGATTGGACGTCAGATCGCCTTCGCGTCCAATCTCTTCAATGATGGACTGCAGCTTGGCATTCGGGCGCCGCTTTCCGCCGCTGGTCCGGAAGATGCTGTGCGATATGGCGGCGATGTCGTGACCAACACGTTCGATGATGTCGGCCATGCGATCCACCTGCGTTTCGAGCAGGGCAAGCAACACAGACTCCCCGTCATAACACCCCATGGGTACCCGCGCAGCGCGGGATGGCAGTGTCTTGAACGCCCGCGGCTCGTGGTATCTCACGGTCAGAAGCCGATGATGTGAGAGGACAAAGGTAACTGGCGCGAGAACCGGCTCATCCGTATCCATCAGCGACGGCAGGGTCGCCGTCACATAGATGACGCCCTCCTCAACGTAGAGCCGTGACGACACTTCGATCTCGGCCATTTCCTCCCGCGTGGGGATTTCCAGCTTCAGGGCGCGCTCAAGCGCAGCCTCTTCTTCGCGAGTGGGCTCGAACAGATCGATCCAGACGACACCATCCAGATTCGCGATGTCGGCGCGGGTACACAGCAGGCGTTCCTGCTCATTGAGATAGGCGTTGATCATTGCATGACGGGGATGTGTGAACCGGCGCCACTCTGACACCGGTTGCACAGTCGAGGCAAGTCAACAAATGGTCAACCCGAGCTAGTTGAACCGCGCGCGGATACCGGCATGCAACGATGCACCCGGCAGGGGTACGAAGGCCGCGCGGAACGATGTGCTTCGGCGGGCATCTTCATCCAGCAGGTTGGTGCCGCGCATGAACACATCCCACACCAGTGGACCTTGATCGTTCAAATGCAAAGCCACATTGACGTTCAACATCATGAAGTCATCGGTCTGGAAGGAACTGATGTCACTTTGTTCAGCGTGATAAACCGCCTCGATGCCGGCAGACCACGAATCATTGGCGTAACCAAGCTCGGCACCCAGACGAAGTGGTTGAATGCGGGGCAGATCTTCACCGTCGGTCTTGCCGCGGACGTAATCCGTGAATAGCCGCAGGTTCCAGCCAGTATCCGGTCCCGCCAGCGCCAGCATCATTTCAGCTTCTATGCCATAGAACTCGGCATCCGCCTGCAGATAGGGCGTGAGCGGCAGGCCGTCCTCTTCCTCGTCGGTCGCAACGCGAAAAACGTAGTCGGCAACATCGTTGTAGAACACGCCGACATGCCAATCTACCGTCTGACCATGATGATGTATGGCAAGGTCCAGATTGCTGGAAACTTCCTTCTCTACACTGCCGCCCTCGTTGGCAAGCAGCCCGATCTCAAAGAGACCGGTCGCCAGATGCGCGCCGTTGGCGTACAGCTCCTCCAGGCCCAGATTGCGCTCGGATCGGGCGAGGTTGGCCGTGAAGTCATGCTCATCTGCAAAATCCCATTTCAATCCGATCGCAGCCGACAGCGCCGTCTCGTCATATTTTGTCAGTCCGCCAGCCGGACTGTGTTCAGTGGTTTCAACACGAAATCCAAAATCAATCAGGCCTGACTCGAACGCATACTCCTCCAGCAAGAACACGCCAAGATTCTGTGTGTCTGTGGCAGGTACGAATGCCTCCGCGCCAACTGCAGAAAACTCCCGGTCACTCAGCTGTAATCCTAACGAGCCTCGCAGGCCAGCCACCGGCGCATGGACCAGCTCAAGCCGGCCTTCCCAGGCATCGTTCTCAAACGTAGTCGCCACTTCCCCGGTGGGTTCGATCTCCTGATGCTGATAGTCATTGTGAGCGACCTTGAAGCGCAAGCTCTCCAGAATGCTCGCAAACTCCACGGCGCCATGCAGGTCGACACGCGTTTGCTCGAGTTCGATAAACGGCCCGGCGGCGATCAGTGGCATGTCCGGGTCGCCCTCTTCCTCTTCACCTTCTTCCGGTCCAGGAAGACCGTACGTGGTTTCATACCGCGATACCGAAGCGCCGACAAAGCCCTGCTCACCAATCCACGACAGACCACCCGCATAGCCTTCAGCGTCGCCGTCCGAGTTGATCACTCGGCCCTTGACCTCGTCTTCAGGCCGCTCTGCGGAATCGGCCGTAGCAAAGCCGGGAATTTCAATGTTTCCCGAGTCTCGTTTGAATCCATCCAGGTGCCAGGCAAGCGCACCGGCAGAACCATCCAGTCGGGCAGCCGCCACCATCTCTTCGGAGGCGCTATCACCACGCAATTCCATGGCGCCGGACAGCGATTGCTCCTGTTTCCTCTCGGGAATGCGCGAATCGATCACATTGACCACACCACCCGCGGCGCTGCTGCCATAGAGAAGCGTCGCAGGTCCCCGCAGAACTTCGATTCGCTCCGCAAACAGCGGTTCGATAGGAACTGCGTGATCAGGGCTGATGTCAGCCGCATCCATCGTACTCAGGCCTCCGTCCAGCACGGCAACACGAGGACCATCCTGGCCTCGGATGATCGGACGGCCTGCGACAGGACCAAAGTACGTCGTACTCATGCCGAGTTCATTGGCCAGCGTCTCACCAATCGAGTTCGCTGCCTTCTTCAACAATTCCTCTTCACCAAGGATCAACGCAGGCTGCGTCAGATCATCCGCGGCCCGACCTAGCGGGTTGGCGGTAACGATGATCTCTTCTATTGCTTTTTCTTGGACCTCGTCAGCGACCGATTGCATGGGCACTGCCCATAGCGCCGCACTCGCTGCTGCGAGCAGCGACAAACCAAACTTGTTCATAAATATTCCTGGTAACAAAACAAAAAAGGGCAAACATGACAGTGCCCTGATCGTCATTCACACGGCGTGGCGCCGGTTGTTGATTACAGGAATTGAGCGGGAGGTGCGCGAACCTGGGGGAGACCGAGCGAGGTGTGTTGTACCAGAACCCTGGTGAGAAAAACCGTTGGCACTGGTGCAGGTTCAATGCCTTCATCAAGCTGAGAAGTAGAAGGCAAAGCCGCATGATTCTGGCTGAACAGCAGGCAGAACTCGCAGAGCTGGCCCGCTTCATGACTATCCAGTTGACTTGCATGAGCCGTGTTAGCCAGCTGTGCAAAGAGGAACGCAGTAAGCGCTAACGCCGGCAGAAGCCGGGTACGCAGTGATCTCCTTTGCAAGAAGGCTGATGTGGTCATGGTTCGAAGCTTACCGATGAACGCCAGAAAGACAATCGGCAGACTTTTCCTCGGACGTGTGGATTCCGCCGCTCAGGAGGTCAGAACCCGATTTTCATCAGCAATCGCCGGGGCCAGTTCTTTGCTCAGGACTCCGGCAATACCTCGTAGTACTTGTTGCCAGCAGCAGCCCAATCCCCCGCCATCTTGAAAAACTCCGGACCCATCGGATCAATACCACGCATCGGCATCGAGCCTCGACGGATGTTGAAGTCCTGCGGGGCGAGTTCACCAGCACGTTGAAAGTGCTGCTCTGCTTTCTCCGTCTTGCCCGACGCCAGCAGGTGACGCGCCAATGCAAACTCTGTTCGCGCCAGCTGGTGTTCAGCGGTTGGCAAAGACTGCAACGCACGTGCCCGCTCATCATTCCAGGGTTTCACGCCTTCTTTTACCCAGGCACGCAGCGCATTCTTGTGAACCTCGGCGTCGAGTCCGGTGACCTGCTGAAACTTGTTGTTGCCGTAGGCCACATCATTCGGCCGCACGATCATGCCAATTTCGTCGATCCACAGAATCGTCGGTACATTGACCATGTTATACAGGTCAGACACCACATAGTGGGTGTCGATCAGGCTGGGATGAGTCGGTGATGCAACCTCGATCCACGGACGTGCAGATTCCGCATCCTTGTCGAGCGCCACGGTGATGACGGTAAAGCCATCGTCTTTCAGTTCTTCGTAGATTTCCTGCCACCCGGACAGGTCTTCGCGGCAGCCTCACCAGGAGGCGTAACTCGCCAACAGGATTTTCCTGCCGCGATAGTCCGACAGCCGGTGGGTATGACCTCTCAGATCAGGTAGCTCAAAATCCGGTGCAACCAGCGTCTGCAACGAATCGATGCGATCGGCAGCGGCCTCACCGAGAGCCACCATCCGCTCGCTTGTTTCAATCACCAACGGGCGATGCAGTCGCGCAGCGAAGGCCGCAAGATTCACGCGCCCGTCAGCTTCAACAGCAACGCCAGCGGGGACACAACGATCACCGCGGCAGAAGCCTTCCGCCTTGGTTGACCAGCCGGTTGCCGTTTCCAGCGCGCCCTGCGTCACCAATAGTTCATCACCACTGGGCGACACCTCGATCGGCACAGCCGATTCGGTGGTCACCAGGGTCCATGCTTCAGTCATTCAAGATCTCCCTTCGGATTAATTGGCTTAACTCTACCAGCCGGATACTTCAACGCGTTCTTGTTGATTTTCTGTTCAACGGCTGCCTCGATGTCCACATTCGCCATATCGGCCAGCCGCAACAGATAGATCTGCACATCAGCAATCTCGTCAGCCAGGGCTGCGCGTTGACCGGCCGACAGATCCCGTGACTGGGCTTCAGTCAGCCACTGGAAAATCTCGACCAGCTCTGCGGCTTCTACCGAGAGAGCCATGGCGAGATTTTTTGGCGAATGGAACGGGTTCCAGTCCCTCGCATCCGCGAACGCCTGCAGCCGATCCTGAAGTTTGCGCAGATCCATACGGTCAAATCGGCTCTTCAGGGGCTTCAACATTTACTGGCGCCTCCACAGGCGCCTCTTCAACCAGCACACCGCTGTCACGCAGGAACGTCTCGACTGCCGCGAAAAACGCCGCCGGGCATTCTTCCTGTGGTACGTGCCCGCAAGTCGGAAGTTCGACGTATCGGCTGCCAGGAACCTTCTCGGCAACAGACCGGCTCACGCTCACCGGCACCACACGATCGTCATCACCGGTGATCACCAGTGTCGGGATCGTGGCGAGTTCTCCCAATCGATCTGCAAGGCTGCCGCGGCTATGCGAATCCGTGCGAGGTGCGCGAGAGAATTCCCAAAGGGCGCGATCCCAGTCATGTGCCTTCAACGGCAATCGATAACCTTCGACGATGGCAGGTGTCAGCAACGAAGGATCGTGCCACGCGCGCTGCATCAACTCGCTACCCGACGTCGTGATTCGTCTTGCCAGCCACGGGCCCAGGTGATCCATCTGCGGGGTATGGAACAGTGGCCGCAACCAGCTCAAACGCCGGCCCCCCATGCCTATCGCAGGGCTTACCAACACAAGCGCCTGAACACGTTCCGGGCGCGCCACAGCAATACTCGCAGCGGTGGTGCCACCGGCAGAATTTCCGACCAGCACTACATTGCCCAGGTCGAGCGTGTCCATCAGCCCGATGGCCTGACTGACCTGCTCTTGAACGCCGTATGGGTTGTGGTCCTCGAAATCCAGCGGGCGTCCGGTCAACCCAAACGCAGTCCGATCATAGGCAACAGTGCGGCCCAACGCCGAAAAGTCATCCATGACTTCTCGCCAGGTAAACGTGCTTGCGCCAAACCCATGCAGCAGCAAAAAGACTGGTGCAGCGCTGCCGGCTTCCTTGTAGTGCACCGAGATATTTTCGACATCAATAAACCGACTGTCGGCATCTGCAAGCTCGCTTGCAGCGACGGTGTCTTCCAGCTCAGGAACCGGAACCAGAAATGGGCCGACGAGCAGTGTCAGCGACACGATGATGAACAACCACCCGAAAAAGCGCTTCATGGACGTCCTGCAAACTCAAGAAGGCCGCATTGTTCCGCATTGCGGGGCGTCACGCCACGAAGTTCCGGGTCGGGAATATCACTTACCTGGTGATCGAGGGTCCCAAAGCCGTCGTTCCGTCGTCTTTTCATATCCCTTGCCACGAGGATAGGAGATGAGCTCCATCTGCAGATCCCATGGGGTGAGGAAATAACAGGATCGCAAACCGGCTTCTGGTCCGTCTTCAATCTCTGGACCGCCACCACCGGGCATCAGTCGCACACCGTGGGCACGCAGGTGAGTGATGGCGGCATCAAAGTCATCCACATAGAGCGTGATGTGATGGCCGCCCCAGTCGCTGTTTCTGGGCATCACCTGACGCTGATCGGGAGATGCGTATTCGAAGAGTTCAACGTTGGGTCCGTGCCCACAGCGATAGTGACGAACTTTGCGAATCACGGCACGAGGATGGACGTTGAGCATGTCGCGCATGAAATCGCTCTCGTCGGATCCGAACGGGCCATGCTCATAATACGGTATAAAACCGAGGACGTTTTCGAGGAATTCTGCTGCAGCATCAAAATCAGGAGCGGTGATACCGATGTGATCAACACCCCGCAAGCCAGGCAGACCCTTGGCCACTTTGTTTCTCCTCGATACTTTGAATGAAGTCTTTGCGCACGAACAAGGTTAACCCGAGCCCAGCAGCTTTTTCACCCGTCGTTGCAACCAGGGAATGACTTCGATTTCAAACCACGGATTGCGTCGCAGCCACAG
>CAMDVY010000057.1 GCA_945878745.1 Klebsiella pneumoniae
CGCATCTGGCAAGTCCCGCAGGCACGTCGAGGTGTCCATCGCATCCTCACGTACTGGACGGTGCTGACGCTGACACCGACGCTCATCGTTGGTGGTGTGCTGATCAGTGTGTACATGCGGGCGTTGCCCATCCTGCTTGAGTTGAATGATTTCGGGCTGGGCTCGATGTTGCTGGCAGAGTTGCCCAAGCTCTTGTCCGTCGCGGTTTTCACGGTGCTGTACTACGCGGTGCCTAACTACGACGTGCCACTTAGACATGCCTTCATCGGTGGCATCATTACGACCCTCGGCTTCCAGTTCACCATGTGGATTTTTGCCCTCTTGCTGCCGACCCTTGCCTTCAGTGTGATCTACGGTGCGTTTGCGGCCATCCCGGTGTTCCTCGTCTGGATCTACATCGTCTGGGTATTGGTTCTCTCCGGGGTGGTCATCGTTCGAACGCTCTCACTGGATCGGGAACGTGAACCGACCCCGGAGCCATTGATCGTCAAAGCTGCGCGACTGCTGAAGCTCTTGCAGGAACGTCACGACCTGGGTGAAGGCGCGAGTGCATCGGAGCTTGCTGATGCGGTACCCCTCAACACGAAAGAACATGAACGCATCTATTCGGCACTGAACGAACTCAAGTTGATCCAGACGGGTGCTGACGAACGCTGGTTTCTTGGTCGCAGTCTGACCAGCCTTTCGTTGTGGGATCTCTACCATGCTTTTCCTGAAGGTTTAGAACTCGACAGGCTGCGAGCAGTCGAAGACCTGCCAGGGGTGGTTGAGCCGATTCGAGCCATCGTGCAGTTTGGCTCCAACGAAATGTCGATCGATCTTGCCGCAGCACTGGCTTCCAAATCAGCAAGGAGATGAACGTGAATTCGATAGGGTTCATGAGACGCATACTGACCAACGCGGTTTCCATGAAAAAAGTGCTGGTCATGCTCGCGACCTTGATCACGATGTCGGGATGCGGCGGCGAGCAGCTTCCATTGGCGGATGGTACTCAGACCCGTATCGATGACTGGCAGGGTCGCTGGGTGGTGATCAACTATTGGGCCGAGTGGTGTGCGCCGTGTCGCGAAGAAATACCGGAACTCAATCGTCTCTATTCGGAAGCCGGCGCGGCAGGCCCGCTTGTGGTGGGTGTCAACTACGACAATCTGAAACCTGCCGATCTGCAGCCGTTGATCCAGCGCATGCAGATTGGATTTCCCGTGTTGCAGGATGACCCGATGCAACGCTTCGGCTACGAACGCCCCGAGATACTGCCGACGACGGTATTGCTGAAACCGGATCTGAGCGTGGGCAAAGTGCTGCGTGGTCCGCAGTCAGCCGAGTCGATTCGCAAGGTCATCGAGAGCCTTTAGCGGAGTTGATTCGGGAACTCTATCGCGGTCGGAGACCGCTCCTACACCAGCAAAGCGACAACGTCTGACGCCGGAACATTGGCCGCGTAACCATCACGTCGTCGCTTGTATTCGAACACGCCTTCCTTGAGCGACTTCTCGCCAATGACGATGCGATGCGGCAGACCGATCAGATCCGAATCTGCGAATTTGACGCCGGGTCGTTCATCGCGATCATCCAGCAGCACGCTGAAGCCCTGCGTTTCGAGCTGATCGTGCAACGCAGATGCTGTGTTTCGAACGAGCTCGGACTTGGTGAAGTTGAGCGCAACCACATGAACGTCAAACGGGGCAACGGGCATCGGCCAGCTTATGCCCTGATCATCGTGGTTCTGTTCGATGATGGCTGCGACGAGTCGCGTCACGCCCATCCCGTAACAGCCCATCATCGCGATGACAGCCTTGCCGTCTGCATCGAGGATGCTCGCGTTCATCGGTTTGCTGTAGGTGGTGTCGAGCTGGAAGATGTGACCCACTTCGATGCCGCGCAGAAACTTCAGCACGCCTTGGCCATTGGGCGCGGCATCACCTTCCTTCACAGAGCGGATATCCACGATGTGATGATCGGCGAGTGCAACATCGCGGTTCCAGTTCGCACCGCAGTGATGAAATCCGTCCCGATTGGCACCACAGGTGAAATCTGCAAGCGCTGCGGCTTCGCGATCGACGAAGCATGGAATGTTCAGACCGATAGGCCCGATCGAACCGGCGGAGCAGCCGACAGCATTGCGAATGGTTGCATCGTCTGCCAGGCGCAGCGGTTGCAACAGGCCCGGCAGTCGGCCGGCCTTGAGCTCATTCAAGTCATCGTCCCCACGCAGTACCAGTGCAACTGGACCGGCATCACCCATGACGATGAGCGTCTTCACGATGCGATTCGATGGCAGTTTCAGAAATGCACTGACTTCGTCGATGGTGCGCACATCGGGCGTCGCAACGGTAGAAAGAGCCTGCGTGGCCTCAGCGCGTGGCTGTGGTGCCGCAGCAACGGCTTTCTCCAGGTTGGCGGCATAGGGTCCTTCACTGGCGTAGGCAATGACATCCTCGCCTGCACCGGCAAGCACATGAAACTCGTGTGAGTTGTCACCACCGATGTTGCCGGTATCGGCTTCAACGGCGCGGAAGTCGAGATGCATGCGCGAGAGAATGCGTGTGTAGCAGTCATGCATCTCTTTGTAGGTCGCATCGAAACTCGCTCGATCCAGATGAAAGGAGTAACCATCTTTCATGGTGAACTCGCGAGCGCGCATGACGCCGAAGCGTGGCCGCACTTCATCCCGGAACTTGGTCTGGATCTGATAGAAGTTCACCGGGAGCTGTCGATAGCTCCTGAACTCTCGACGGAACAGATCGGTAATCACTTCTTCATGGGTTGGACCGAGGCAGAAGTCGCGGGCGTGCCGATCTTTCATGCGCAGCATCTCTGGCCCCATCTTTTGCCAGCGACCTGTTTCCTGCCAGAGCTCTGCAGGTTGCACGACGGGCATGAGCACTTCCTGCGCGCCGCTTCGATTCAATTCTTCACGAATGATCGTCTCGACCTTGCGCAGGACGCGCAGACCCAATGGCAACCACGTGTAAAGACCGGAGGCGAGTGATCGAATCAGGCCGGCTAGCAACATGAGTCGATGGCTGACCACATCGGCGTCGGTGGGTTCTTCACGCAGAGTTGGCAGGAGCATCTGTGATTGGCGCATGGAATATTGCTTCGTGTCGGATCGGGCCGCACTTTAGCAACACACCTCTTCGCCAGCGAGTCCTCAGCGAAACTTCATCGCGCGATGCAGCGCGTCATCCGCGTGATCACCGTACGGTGGCAAACAATGAGCAAAAAAAAGGGCCGCAAGCGACCCTTTTTAAAGTTGATAGCGGCTAGCTAGCCAACCATCCCTTTCAGCTTTTTAAGCGCTGTAACGCGAACACGTACAGAAGCCGGCTTCGCGGAGATAGTGATCTCTTCACCCGTGGCCGGATTACGTCCTATACGCTTCTTCGTGGCTGGACGCTTCACCGAGCGGATCTTCAACAGGCCTGGCAGGACGAATTCGCCCACGCCGCGCTTGCGAATATGCCGCTCGATCAGTGACTCCATTTCCTCGAGGACTGCCTCGATCTGCTTCTTGGTCAGGCCAGTATTCGTGGCCATCTCAGTCAGCATGCCAGTCTTCGTCATCTTGGCGGAGATGGCGGGCAATGCCTTCTTGGTTGCTGGAGCTGCTTTTTTCACTGGCTTGGTTGCCGTTTTTTTGACGGCTGCCTTAGCTACTTTTTTTTTTGCCGCTTTCTTGGCGGGTGCTTTCGTGGCTGGAGCCTTCTTGGTCGCTACCTTTTTCTTGGCAGCGGCTTTTTTGGCCGGAGCCTTCTTCTTAGCAGCAGCCTTCTTCTTGGGAGCAGCTTTTTTCTTTGCTGCAGCCTTTTTGGCTGGGGCTTTCTTTGCGGCAGCTTTTTTGGCGGGTGCCTTCTTCTTAGCTGCTACCTTCTTGGCAGGTGCCTTCTTCTTAGCAGGCGCCTTTTTCTTCGCAGGGGCTTTCTTCGCAGTTGCCATTCACGATTCCTTTTTTGATTGGACGATTAGAGAAGTAACGGAAGGAAAAGACGAACCAGAAGAGGAAGATTGCCTCGGGGCAAATGCAGTAACGCTTGTCTCGATCATCTAACCTCACTGGTCGCGCCATCGAAGTGCGTCAGCAGGGAGACCAGCCTTTTCATTGGCTACAGCGATCCTTTGCTACACACCCAGGTACTGATTACGACTACATTCATAACAACAGCAGTACCCGGTGGCGCGCTTTATAGCCCATCCTTTCTATAAAGCCAAGAAATAGTGTAGTAAAGAACTGTATATTTGCAACGCTTTCTAAGAATATGCGGCGCGTTTGGCAAACTTCAGTTCACTTGAAGGCTCTTATGCAGTTGATGAAGAGCATCAACGAGCCTCCTCGATGTGTTGATGATCATGTGATGAAGCCCATCATCGTGGCTTCAACTAATCTTGAACTGCGGTTCGCCTTACTCATCACGCAAGCGCTTTGGGTCCACGGAATCAGTCATGCCTATCTACGAATATCGATGCGACAACTGCGAACACGAGTTCGAAACCATTCAGAAATTCAGTGAAGAACCACTGAAAACCTGCCCTGCCTGCAATAAAGACACGCTTCGCAAGCAGGTCTCGGTGTCAGCCTTTCGACTGAAAGGTGGTGGCTGGTATGAGACTGACTTCAAGTCTGGCGACAAGAAGCGAAACATCGGTGGTGACAGTGAGTCGACCACCACTCCACCTGCAGCAGCCAAGCCTGTGAGTAGCGGTGGTGACAGCGCGAAGTCGAGTGACAGTTCGTCGTCGAGTGGCGGAAGCAGTGCCTCGAGTACGTCGACCAGCACCTCGGCCAGCACAACATCCAGCTCTTCATCCAAGAAGGGATCAGGTGGCGACGCAGCATGATGTGCTGCATTCGCCAGCTTTTTTGTTGTCCGGAGGCGACTTCTGCAAACGCCTGACTTCGCCTGTGCGTAGGCAGGTCGGTGCGCGACTCAACCGCCTTCGATGTACCATTTCAAGTTCAGTCAACATCCAGCCGATATAAGGTAGATACATCATGCGCAGCCATTACTGCGGAATATTGAACAGCAGCCACAACGGCGCACAGGTCACTCTGACCGGCTGGGTACACCGTCGTCGTGACCATGGCGGAGTCATCTTCCTGGATGTGCGAGACCGCACCGGCATCATTCAGGTGGTCTACGATCCTGAGACGGTTGAAAGCTTCGCCATGGCCGAGCGCATCCGAAACGAGTTTGTGGTGCTGGTGACCGGACGTGTGCGCCCTCGACCAGAAGGCGCCGTCAATGCAGACATGTCGACCGGTGAGGTCGAGGTACTGGGTACAGCGCTGACCATCCTCAACCCTTCAGCGACGCCACCGTTCCAACTCGATGAACACTCCAGTGCCGGCGAAGATGTTCGCCTGCGTTACCGGTATCTCGATCTGCGCCGACCAGAGATGCAGCAGCGACTGCACTTGCGTGCGCGAGTGTCGAGCGTGACGCGCGCCTATCTCGAAGACAACGGCTACTGGGAAGTTGAAACACCGACGTTGTCGAAGACCACTCCAGAAGGTGCACGTGATTATCTGGTGCCGAGTCGAACCCACCCCGGTCACTTCTTCGCGTTGCCGCAATCACCGCAGATCTACAAGCAGTTGCTGATGATGTCGGGCTTTGATCGCTACTATCAAATCGCACGCTGTTATCGAGATGAAGATCTGCGCCATGACCGCCAGCCAGAATTCACGCAGATCGACATCGAAGCGAGTTTCATCAGCGCGCAGGACATCATGCAACTCGCTGAAGGGATGCTGCGCAAGCTGTTCAGCCAGCTGATCAACGTCGAACTGCCGGTGTTCCCGGTGTTGTCATGGGACGATGCAACGCGTGACTACGGCAGTGACCGTCCGGATCTGCGTAATCCACTCAAGCTGATCGACATTGCCGATCTCATGCGCACCGTCGACTTCAAGGTGTTTCACGGGCCGGCGAATGATGCGGGCAGCCGCGTCGTTGCGCTGCGCGCGCCGGGTGGCAGTGCGCTGTCACGCAAGGTCATCGATGACTACACCCAGTTTGTCGCGCGTTACGGTGCCAAGGGTCTGGCTTACATCAAGATCAACCGACTCGCTGATGGTGTCAGCGGTTTGCAGTCGCCCATTCTCAAGTTCTTGCCGGAGACCGTAGTTGCCGAAGTGCTGGCTCGTGTTGGTGCGCAGGACGGCGACGTTGTATTTTTTGGTGCGGATCGAAGACAGGTGGTGAATGACTCCATGGGCGCGCTGCGAAACGAACTCGCTGCCGAACTCAAACTGCTGCAAGGCAGTTGGGCGCCATGCTGGATTGTCGACTTCCCCATGTTCAACATGGGCAAGGATGGAACGATCGGCGCCGAGCATCATCCGTTCACCAGACCGAACGCGTCACCTGAAGAGGTGCTGGCCAACCCACTGGCGGTGAAGGCCAATGCCTACGACATGGTGCTCAATGGTTATGAACTCGGTGGTGGCAGTCTGCGGATCCATGATGCGCAGATGCAGGCGGCGGTGTTCGAAGTCTTGAAGATGGGTCAGGAGGCGCAATCGAAGTTTGGCTTCCTGCTCGATGCGCTGACCTACGGGTGTCCACCGCATGGTGGTATTGCACTGGGTCTCGATCGAGTGGTCATGCTGATGACCGGTACACCATCCATTCGTGACGTCATCGCGTTTCCAAAAACCCAGACGGCGGCAGATCTCATGATGTCTGCACCGAGTGAAGTGGATGATCATCAATTGCGTGAACTGCATTTGCGGATCCGTCGGGACGCCTGATGATGACGCGGGGCATTGGTTCGAGATTTGCTGATGACCTCGGTTTGTTGATGCTGCCTTGTTGAAAACCACCCTGCTTGCGACGCGGTGGGATCGCTGTCGCACATGGTGACCCGCGTGCTTGGCATCGATCCTGGATCACGCCTGACCGGTTATGGTGTGGTGGATGTGGAGCAGGGACGTCTCACGTATGTCGCGAGCGGTTGCATTCGAACCGTGGTCGGCAACATGGGAGAACGATTGCACGAACTGCATCAGGGTCTCATGGAAATCGTCGGCACTTACCATCCGGATGACGCGGCGATCGAACAGGTCTTCATTGCTCGCAATCCATCGTCGGCGCTGAAGCTTGGCCAGGCGCGCGGTGTTGCCTTGGCCGCGTGCATGTCTGGCGGCGTGGCGATGTATGACTATGCTACGCGCCAGGTGAAGCTTGCTGTGGTCGGCACCGGTGCGGCAGGCAAACAACAGGTTCAGCATATGGTGCAAGCACTGCTCAAACTGCCGGGCTCTCCGCAGGCCGATGCCGCAGATGCACTTGCGATCGCCATCTGCCACATCAATACTCGCGGCCTATGATTGGTCGTTTACAGGGCAAGCTGGTAGAGATCGTCGATAGTCTTGCACTGGTCGATGTGTCTGGGCTCGGCTATGAGGTTGAACTCACCCAGGGGGCTCGCGCCGGTCTCGGTCTGCCCAACAGCGATGTTCTGTTGTACACCCACCTCGTGGTTCGTGAAGACGCGCATCTGCTGTTCGGGTTTGCTTCGAGGCAGGAACGGGATGTGTTTCGAACGCTGATTCGTGTCAATGGGGTTGGACCCAAACTGGCTATGGCGCTGCTGTCGAGTCTGACGGTAGCCGAGCTGGTCGGCGCGGTCGCCGGAGGTGAGACGGCACGCCTGACTCGAGTGCCCGGAGTGGGCAAGCGGACCGCCGAGCGCCTGCTGGTTGAACTCAAGGACAAGTTGGATGGGCTGGTTCCCTCAGGCGCCGTTCAGGCGGAAGCGCCTATATATAGAAGGAGTCAGGAAGGGCAACGCGAAGCTCTGGCCGCGATGCTCGCCCTTGGGTATCGATTGCCCGAAGCAGAAAGAGCCCTGGCAGCGGTTCCGGAGGACGTGGTTGACGCCGAATCGATCATTCGTCAGGCACTTAGACAATTTGTCAAAGAGGGAGGCGGGTCGTGAGTATCGAGCCTGATCGACTGATCGCGCCGCAGGCCCGGGATCAGGAGCAGCGTTTTGATCGCGCGCTTCGTCCGCGCTCGCTTGAAGAATATATAGGTCAGAAACCTGTCAAAGAGCAGATGCATATTTTCCTGACCGCCGCCCGGCAGCGGGGCGAGCCGCTCGATCACACGCTTATTTTTGGGCCACCTGGTCTAGGCAAAACGACGCTTGCCAATATTATTGCTAGTGAAATGGGTGCCGAGATCAGGACAACGTCCGGCCCAGTGCTGGAACGACCGGGCGACCTGGCAGCTATCCTGACAAATCTGAATGATGGGGATGTCCTCTTTGTCGACGAGATTCACCGTCTGAGCCCGATCGTCGAGGAAATCCTGTATCCGGCGATGGAAGATTTTCAGCTGGATATCCTGATGGGCGAGGGTCCGTCCGCCCGTTCGCTAAAGCTGGAATTGAAGCGGTTCACCTTGGTTGGTGCGACGACCAGAGCGGGATTGCTGACGTCTCCGCTACGCGATCGTTTCGGGATTGTTCAACGGCTGGATTTTTATACCGTTGAAGAACTGACGGAAATCGTCGCCCGTTCAGGAGCGAAGCTGGGCATTACCATCGATAGTGGTGGTGCACGTGAAATTGCTGCCCGGTCGCGTGGAACGCCACGCATCGCCAATCGATTGCTTCGGCGCGTGCGTGACTTTGCCGAAGTGCGGGGTGACGGAACTGTAAATCGTCTGTTATCGGATGCCGCATTGAACCTGCTTGAGGTGGATGAGGCTGGCTTCGACGCCCAGGACCGGCGTATGCTGCGCGCCGTCATCGAAAAGTTCGGTGGCGGTCCGGTAGGGGTCGACTCACTGGCCGCAGCGCTGAGTGAAGAGCGCGACACCATCGAAGATGTGCTAGAACCGTACCTGATCCAGCAAGGTTTTCTCAAGCGTACACCGCGAGGCCGAGTGGCAATGCCACGTGCCTATCTGCACCTGGGTCTGCCCATGGCAGAGGGCTCGGTGCAATCGCAAATCGAAATCTGACGGCAGGCAAGGAGTCCTGATGCCGGAACAACTATCCATATTTGAACTCGTCGCGAATGCGAGTCTGCTCGTCCAGCTGGTGATGCTGGTGTTGCTGATTGCCTCGGTCGCCAGCTGGATGATGATCTTTCAGCGCTGGATCTACCTGCGCAAGGTCACCGCCGATGTCGAGGCCTTTGAAGAACACTTCTGGTCTGGCATCGACCTGCGCAAACTGTATGGTCAACTCGAAGGTGCGGAAGATCTGTCGGGCATTGAGAAGATCTTTGTTGCGGGCTTCAAGGAATTTACTCGCCTCTCCGAACAGGCGGGCGGTGATATGGAATCCATCATGCAAGGTGTACAGCGAGCCATGCGGATTGCGGTCAGCCGTGAAGAAGAGCAACTGGATCGCAGTCTTCCCTTTCTGGCGACAGTCGGTTCGACCAGTCCGTACGTTGGCTTGTTTGGCACCGTCTGGGGCATCATGAACTCGTTCCGGAGCCTGGCCAACATGACTCAGGCAACCTTGGCGTCAGTGGCTCCCGGGATTTCCGAGGCGCTGGTCGCGACGGCGATGGGCTTGTTTGCGGCGATTCCGGCTGTCATTGGCTACAACCGTTTTTCAGCGCGTGCAGACGTGATGATGGGTCGCTATCAGACTTTTTCAGACGAACTGACGACACTTCTTCAGCGCGCGGCCCATGCCCGCCACGCGAAGCGTGATTAGGAGTCTGCCGCGCAGACTCCTATGTCCTTCAACGCGTACAGGACTTCATCAGCGATCGACAGGTTGAAAGATGGCCAGAAAACGTAAACCCATGGCCGACATCAATGTGGTGCCATACATCGATGTGATGCTGGTGCTGCTTGTCATCTTCATGGCCACAGCACCGCTGCTGACTCAGGGTGTGCATGTCGATTTGCCCAACGCACCCTCCGAGCCAGTGACGGATACCGAGGATGATCCGCTGGTGGTCTCCATGCGAACGGATGGCGCGATCTTCGTCAATCTCGGTTTGCAGAATGCGGATGATGAAGGCACGCGCGTCACTGTTTATTCACTCGAAGATCAGGCCGGCAAAATCTTGCGCGCAAGGCCTGAGGTTCCGGTCTACGTCAAAGCCGATGAGAAGCTGGACTATGGTGACGTGGTCCGCGTCATGACGGTGCTGCAGAAAGCAGGTGCAAAGAGTGTTGGACTCATCACCGATCCACCGGACATGACCGATGCCTGATCGAGCTGCTGATCAAGCCAGCTGGCGGTCGCAATGGCTGCCCCTGTTGCTTGCAGTGCTGGTGCATCTGCTGGCGATGCTTGCTCTTTACGACGGCTGGCATCCGGATCGTGAACTCGACAATGTGATTACCGCGCAGATCGTCAATTCCACCCTGATCGTGATGGAACCGAAGTCCAAACCGAAACCTGCGCCGGCGCCGAAAGTTGAAAAACCACCGGAGCCCAACAAGCCGGTGATACAGCAACAGCAACCGCCGCCAGCTGCTGCGACACCGAAGCCACAACCGAAACCCTCACCGGTCAAGACCGAGAAAAAACCGGATCCGGACGAGATTCGAAAAAAGGCTGAAGCCGAAGCGCGTCGCAAAGCCGAACTGTTCAAGCAGCAAAGGTTGCAGGAGCTCGCCACCCAGTCTTTCGAAGATGCGCTGGAGACCGAGGAGGTCAACCTCGATACCGCCACTGAAGAAGGCGAGGCAGCAAAGTCCTATATCCAGGGCATTTATGAGCTGGTGGTGCAGAACTGG
>CAMDVY010000058.1 GCA_945878745.1 Klebsiella pneumoniae
CGCGCGCCCACGTTTACAAAGCAGGGCATCAAGACAACGCTCGGTGCGATGTATGCCGAGTGTCGGACGATAGCGGATGGAACCGCCCTGAAACCAGGCTGGAGGAACTCGCGCTCTCCCCATCTCGCGAATTTCGATGGCACCTTGTCCCACCATCCGCCACTACCAGTAACGCCCTCGATCATCTGTATGTCGTTCAGTGCGAAGTTCAAGAGGACTGCCTTCCGAACCCATTGATGGACGATCCACTCGGCCCCGATTTTTTCTGCTATGCGAACCTTTCACTGATCCAGAAGTTCCAGTGCTTCTTCCTCGGCTGATCGGGCGGCCTCGACACTACCGACATCGATTCGGTCTCGCGCCTCCAACGCGGTGTCGATTGCTTCTTGTAGTTCGGGGTTCAACTGATGTTTCCTGGCTGTTGGAACGAGGTGCATTCTGCACTACAGCTTGAACCCTTGAGGTGCCGTGTTGCTCCTCAGTCCGTGGCTATGGCGCTTTGGTAACCGATATACCTTGCTCTTCCGCCCAGGTGAGCAGTGCGCGCTCGGTTGCTGTTTGCTCGTACTCGAACCAGGTTTGGAGCCGGCCCGCCCGTTCGAGCAGATCTTTGAAACGGGCATATGCGCCGCGGTGGCGAAAGATCTCCTGTACCGCCATGTATTGATCAGGAATTTGCTCGTCAACGAAATCGAAGACCAACGTTCTGCCCAAGTCCAGATCGTTCTTGTGAGGCACGGCGCAATAGAGACCTTCATCCTCGAAGTCTTCGGGAAGTTCCTCATCTGTGGGATTGGTTTCGGACGAGTAGAAAATCTCGCCCGTCGTCTTGGACACGTACGCTACGTTGTCGAATGGACCGGAGGAAGATGCCCAGAAAAAGGCAGACTCAAGGTCGTCGTAAGAGATCGTAGGCACGGCAGATGTCCTCCAGTGTCTAACGCTATATTTCTGCGGCGACGTCAGGCGTCGGCTTGAACGAAGAGCAGGGCGGCACCTTTAGCTCATGGACCGGGTCAATAATGTGTTTTTCGTCAGAACCCATGGCTCTGAGGAGAATCGTCATTGATTTCGTAGTATCCCCCTTTGTCTCCGACGAAAGTGTGCTTGGATACCTTCAGGTTTAGCGGGGTGTCGATGCATCCCATCGCTACGGCTGTCCACTTGTATCCCTCGATGGTCGGGTTCCAGAACAGCGTCGAGCCGCAGAGCGCGCAGGAGCCACGTTGAACCTTCTCTGAAGACTGGTACCACTTGACCGACTCTGCGCCGTGGATCATTAGGGACGTTCGGCGCACGTTGATGCCTGTCCAGTAGTTTCCGGTGTGCTTTCTGCACTGCGAACAGTGGCAGGCTTCTGGTGCATGCTCAAGCGGCTCCCGAATTTCGAGCTTCACTGCACCGCAGAGGCAGCTTCCGTAGATCACCGTTCGGCCTCCCTTTCAGTTACTGGCAGTCGCACACCACCGTGTTCGCTCTGTGCCTCCCAACGTCGGCGGTCAGCGGCACGATGGGTGGGCGCGCCTTTTGCTTCCTGCAAAAGGCGTGAACTCCCAGCGGGTCCGATGCACTGCATTGTTGGGCGAAGGAGAGAACGAGATTGCGTTAAACATGTTCGCGACCGCTCACGGGTTTTAATTCACTTACGTCAATCTTCCACCATGGCAACGTTGCGGTCCACGACGGCGGCAATGAGTCCGCTTGAGACAGGCGACTGTTGATCCGGTTCCGAACCGGAGGGGAAAAGAGATACTGACAGGTGTTGTACCACTCTCGCCCTCCTGCACTCTGAAACAATCCGAGGAGGTTGTCCTCCCATGCCACCACCGTGTCTTTCATGTCAGGCAAATACTCCTGACGAAGAGCACCATCAAAATGAACGACCAAGTTGATAAAGAAGGAATGCACCCGCAACTGTTCGGTCTTGTTTAGGGATGACCAATCGTTCACGCCACGCCTGACCAGGTTCGCAAATTCATCGCTTTCGCCTAATAAACTCCACAGGTGTTGAAAATCCACAACAATGTTTCGATTGGCATCACCCGTCGCAATCTGTCTTGTCTGGCGCGTTTGAACCCCCAAGTAAATCAGGGTTGCGAGGACGGCAATGGCACCCAAAAACTCGCCGATGTTCGCCAGTTCCTGTATGGACATACTATTGACCTCTAGTCGCCCAACGCGATTTCGGCTGCAGCTTCACAGTCATATCCCGCAGCGGATTTGGATGCGCGCTTCGAGGGAAAATTCCCAAAAGCCTGTTTGACCAATCACTTCTGTCACTCTCCCCGGAACCGCTCGCAGCCTATCCTTGCAGTCTTAGCCGACTGAATCAACGGGCGGCCTTTCTATCTTGTGGACTGTGTTTGAGCCTAAGCGAGTCGAACGTCGGCCAGTAGCGTGATTCGGAAGTCACCTCGCGACTGAGCTTCGATAGTCGCCTTGATTACTGTTCATTTAGCCCATTCCATTCCATTCCATATCTGGAACGCTACGAAAGTCGAAATTCACAGCCTTCGTTCGCGACTGCCACTTCCTCGGTCAAGATGAAGAAGAACCGGCCAGATCAGCGCTGCAGGACCAAGATCGTCACCACTTCAGCGAATTGGTATCTCCTGCTTCAACCCATCAATTGTGAGGATGTCCGTCGAATTGCTTCGCCTCATCACAGATGTTGTACCAACTTGGTTTTTCTTTCACGAACTCATGAAATCGATTCGTGACTTCGAGTTCGTCATCGAAGCAATTTGCCGGGATGGGAAACGAAACGCCACTGGAGGTGATTTCGCCGAGGGACGTGCCGCATGACGAACAGAAGCAACGGTTGTAGGTGTAGGGGGCTGCTGGCTTGTGCGTGGTGATCGAGTCTTCGCCGGAAACCAGTGTGAACCACTCGCGCTTGACGAACACGAATGTGCTGGCGCCGATCTTGCGGCAACGGGTGCAGTGACATGTGCCCATCATGGTTGGTGAATCAGACACGGTGAACTTGACTTCGCCGCAACAGCAACTGCCTCTCAACATTTTTGTGTAGTCCTCCGGATTGATGCTTGAACGGTATGCACATTCAGCCTGGCAGGCAAGCGGCTGTCCGTGACGTCAGTGGCGACGTCGGATGTCGGTCTCGCGGCGATCATCGTCTGCACGCGCTACAACGGAATCGTCGGGTCCATACCCAGGGCGATGCGTCCCGCTTGCTCGGCAATGATCTCCATATCGAACACCGTATGGGCAGCAATGGTGTGGACATCGCGATGAATGCGCTGCATCGGCTCGCTCATGTGATGAGCGTTTGCGCCACTCGCTTCGAAAAGATCGCGTACAACATTGCGGGTCATACGCACCGCCTGGGTCATGAGCAGCCGGTGTCGCACACGTTCGGCCAGCGGGCAAACATCATCGCGCTCACCCCATTCCATGGTTTCGCGTGCGACACCACGCATGATCATCTCCGCAGCCTCGAGAGTCGCTGTTGCTTCTCCTGTGCGTACATGTGTCAGGATCGACTCGGACTGCGCTGCGCGTGAACCGAACTTGGTTCGGGAGGGCGCTCGTGCGATGAATCGATTGAGCATGCCGCGAGCGGCGCCGAGAGCCGGAGCGCCCGCAGCGAGGTAGAGGATCGGCATCATGGGCATGCGAAACATCGGCGTTTGATGCACGAGTGCACCAACTCCACGGCCGATGGTCATGGCGCTCACGGCCTGGCTGAATCGGGCCGGCACGAAGACATTTTTAACCTGCATGTCGTTGCTGCCGGTGGCGGCCATGCCGTCCGGATTCCAGGTGTCGATGATTTCAACCTGCTCGATGGGCACTGCGAATAGCCGCACTTCCCGAGTCTCTTCCACGAATCCGGAGAGCAGTGCCCAGTCCGCATGCATGACGCCGGTTCCCCATTGCCATCGTCCGGTCAAAAGATAGCCGTCCTGATGCGCCTCCTGATGCGCCTGGGCCCGTCCGTTGGGGGAGATAACACCGGGGGCGATGATCCAGGGCGATGCGCTGAACAGTTCGTCCTGTGTTTCGATGGGGAACTGCGCCAGCATCCAGTTGTGTTCCATGCAGAATGTGGTCACCCAGGCCGTTGAGGTACACGCTTCGCCCAGCAGGAGGCCGACGTCGATAAAGCTGGTTAGTGGAAATTCTGAACCGCCGTATCGTCTGGGTACAAAGAAGCGATAGATGCCGGTGTCAGCAATCGCCTGCATGTGATGATCGATGGGTTTGCGTTGGCGTTCTGCCTCGCCGGCATCTGTGGCGATGCCTGGGAGCAGGGTGCGCAGGTCGTCTAGCAACGTCTCCACGGTCGTCGGGCGGGCGCCACAACTGGACTTGTCGAGTATCCTGGATTGCAGCGGCACTGTTTGTCTCCCTTTTGGCTATTCGTGCATGAAATGTGCACGTTGTCTACTCGGGGCTGGGCAGAAAGTTGCTGTCGCAGTAGGCTGGCGTTGTTGGTGAATCGAGAGAACATGATGAGTATTCAGCCGGTCAATCGAAGAAATCTGCTGCTCGGTGCGGCAGGGTTGGGCGCCGGATTGCTGGCGTCGCGGATTGGTCTGCCCAAGGTTGAAGCTGCAACGCATGCGGAGCTGGTGTCAGGTTTTGCTGCTGGTTTGTCGCCTGCGCAGCGCGCGCAGGTCTTTTTGCCGTGGGATCATCCGTCACGGCAGCTGGTGAATACCCTGGCCATTCGCAAGTCACCCCATATCGGCACGTTGTTCAATGCGCAGCAGATGCCTTATGTGTGGCGTTTGTGGGAGTCGATGCAGTCAGAATCTGGCATCGCACGATTTCGAGAGCCCCTGCGTGCTGAAGCGGGAGGGCTTGATGGGTGTGTGCTAGCGATTTATGGCGATCCAGCGCAAGGTCCGTGTCAATCGGTGATCAGTGGTGGTCATATCGAGTTGCGAGCGGGAACACAGCCTGGCGGCTCGTTTGCTGACGGAGTTGCCTACGGCCACCAGGTTGGCAATCACGTACTCAGGATCCCCGGCAACGTGTGGGCACATCACAGTGACGCCATCAACGCGCTGGCTGGTATGTGGACAGCAGAGCAGTGGGGCCAGGCGGTTGTTGCGGACAAACCCCATGAACTGCTGTTACAGGTGCAGGGCAGGGGTGGTCGCTTTGATGGTCTGGCGGTAAGCACTTTCAATGAGGCGCAGCGCGCGACGTTCTGTGAGTTGCTCGCCACCATGCTTGCGTCCTATGCACCCCAGTATGCCGAACAGGCCACCAGTGATCTGCAGCACCTGGGAGGTATCGATCAGCTCAGCGTCGCCTTGTATGCGGATAACGGGTTCTATGAAGATGGCACGCAATACCTCGGTAGTGAGCCCCGAGCGAATGAACGCGCTTATTTTCAGGTGTGGCGAGTGGAAGGCCCTGGATTTGTGCTGCACTTCGAAGGCTATCCACATGTGCATGCTTATCTGCGGATTGCCAGGGATCCTGATCGCCAGCATGTTGGCGAGGCCCTGGCGCAGACTTCGCGTTTGATTGAAGGAGAACCCGTGCGTCGTTTTGTCGAAGCGGCCATGCGGCAGGCTACGGGTGCCGATGTGGGCGTCATGTTCGAGAAGCTGCCCGGTCGATTTGTGCCCGGTACGATTTCCGAAGGTACGTTGTGGACGCTCGATCCTTACGGCAATTCGTTAGCTACCGTCACCATGAAGGGAGACCAGTTGGGTAGTGCTGTCCGACAACGCCTCGGCATCGTTGAGCCACGGCGCGAGTATCGCGTTGCCTCCGCCGACTATTTCCTCCGTAAGTACGCCAATGAGATTGGTATGGTCGAACGGGTAGAGACGTCTGGCCAGTCATTGCGAGATGCGCTGGTCACACATGCCCGCAGCGATGGGCTTCGATCCCTGGTGAGCTGATCCGGACATCGTGTCTGGAAAATGCGGTCATTCCAACATTGTATTTACCTACTTTCTTGTCGAATAAGGCAGGTACCACGTATAGTTGGACTGATGTAGTGGCTCAACGGTGTAGTCAATGAAAGCAGTGCCCGCGAGAAGTGCAATCTTTCGAAAGATCGAAACGTGGTTTTGGAATTGGCGATGACCAGGGTTACATCTGCCACCATGGTTGCGCACGACACAGTCTCCTGTGCCCCTTTTCTGGATAGCAGCGAGGCGACCGTTTTATCTGGGTACTTTCAGGGCCGTGCCCAGGCGATGCAGGAGATTCTCACCGACGGCTGGTGGCCCATGGCATGGATCGACAAGCCGGGTTCCTCCTACGCGGACCACTACCACGTGGGTGCCGAAGCGCTCTATCTGCTCGATGGGCAACTCGATTTCACGGATCTTGCAGCCAATACGACCTGGCGTTTGCGCCCTGGCGACAAGCTCGTGTTGCCTGCCCGGCTCGAACATCGGGTGTCCAGCCTTGGCGGAGCCACCTACCTGATCAGTCTGAGCGTGCTGGTGCCATTCGATGACCATTTCATTCCAGTGGAGCAACCCTCGTGAACGCGTCGGTAGGCAGGCTGACCCGTGGGCTGGCTGAGGTTACGGCAGGTTTTTCTCATTCAGAGCTGGTGCGGTCAGTCCTGGCACGAGTGAAGACGAAGGCAGAGCTTGCTCGATTTATTCAACGCTACACGCTGTTCAATGGAAATTTTGCCGGCGGCGTTACGAATCTCGCCGGTGCGCTGCATGTGCGCCAGGATCTGTTTCGTGATCCCATGGAACCCATTGCCGCGTGTGCAGACCGAGGTGCACGCATCGCGTCGCATATATTTTTTGCAGCGGAGGACGAGTACTTCGACCGCGAAGATCGCAAACGGATCACGCATCGCGATCTCGGCCAGTATGTCCTCAAGGAAACCATCGACTGGCTTGGCTTTGATGCTCAGACGTTTGATCGGGATTTCCCGCTCAATGCGAGCACCCGTGATGCACTGGCCCAGATCTTCATCGGCTACTGCATCCATCCAGATGCCCGTTCTGAAGATGATCTCTTTCGCGGCCTCGGCTTTCACATTGCCTCCGAAACGTCTGCCGACGAAGAATTCAATGCACTGAAGCGCTATCTGCATGATTCGCACCCTGCACTGGTGGAAAGACTGACCAAGTCCAGCACACACCTCGGGCATTCGATCTTTGGCTGGATCGGATTGCATACGTTCGTGGAAGTGGAGCACCACGAACATGCACTGACGGCCGCAGCATTGGCGCTCGACTACTATGCGGGACAACATAGCCGGGAACATGCGCAGGCAATGATCGTGGAAGGCGTGCACCTGTTCTCCAGCGTACTGAACCGCCTGATGTCGAGAATTATCGAGGCAGATTGAGCAGCTTGATGTTCGGCAATCCTGATCTCAGGGCGTCGTACGATTTGTCAGTCGCTACGGCTTTCGAACAGCGGGCACTCCATCATGCTGAACAAGCAGCCATCGTCGCTGCTGACGAAGCCCTGACTTACCGGGAACTGAACGCCGCTGCGAATGGTATTGCAGAGCGATTGCTGGCGAATCCTGCTGGTACTCGTCTACCGATAGCGACGCTCCTTTCGCTTGGCGTCGCCAACATCGTTGGCTTCATGGCTGTGCTGAAGACCGGCGCGGCGGCTGTGCCACTGGATCCTCACTGGTCGTTAGAAATACTTCGTCATGTCGCTGAGCAGTGTGGTGCAGGGGTGATTCTGGCGTCCGAAGACCAGACCGAGCTTGCGCGTAGCGTGATGCAACCGTGGCAGCAGATCATCAGCCTTCCTTGTCGACTGGCGCCAGGATCGACTCACAACCCCGACGTCATCGTGGCTCCCGACGATCCGGCCGTCATTCTGTTTACTTCCGGATCAACGGGACGGCCCAAGGGTGTTGTCGACTCGCATCGAAACCTGCTGCATGAAGTGTTTCGATTGACGGAAGGTCTGGCGCTGACTGCGCAGGATCGACAATCCCTGCTGCGAGCCAACTGCGCTGGTGCAGTCAGCGATATCTGTACGGCGCTACTGAACGGGGCAACGCTTCTGCCATACGACGTCACGATGGACGGATTCGCCGGGGTTGAACGATGGCTTGAAACGGTTCGTCCGACAATCTGGCGCTCGACGCCTTCGTTGTTCCGTTCGGTGTATGGTCGGCTGGCGACGGGTGTGTCGGTTGCGTCGCCAAGAATTGTGTTCTTGTGTGGCGAACCAGCCACGGGTTCTGATCTTGAACTCTGGCGGGCACACAGCACGGACGAATGTGCCCTGGTGAATTGTTTTGGTGCTACCGAGGCGGCTACGGTGTCGCTCGGGTTTTTCCATCGCCACGCGGCGCCGGTGACCGGCCTGCTTCCGGTTGGTCGATGTGTAACGGACATGGAAGTGTTGATCGAAGACGCGCAGGGTCGACTAGTCGAGGGAGCGGCCGAAGGGGAGTTGCTGGTACGCAGCCGATTTCTTGCGCACGGTTATCTGAATGATTCCCTCCGTACGGCTCAGTGTTTCATCGGCGATGTCGGTTCCAGTGAACCCCGCGTGTACCGAACGGGTGATATCGGACTGCGTTGTGCCGATGGAGAGTTGACCGTACTGGGTCGACGTCGCTGGCAACCTGGCAGTCGTGGGCCGGCCGTTGATCTGGCGGTTGTCGAAGCCGCGTTGCTCACACGATGGGAAATCGAGGAAGCAGCTGCCGTCATTCGCTCCGAGGTTGGCGGTGATCAACTCATGGTCTGTATTGCATCGCCGATTGAAACCAGTGAACTGACCGATATTCTGAGGGGCGTGCTGGGAGGTGTGACAAAAGGTCAGCAAGTCACGGTTCTTCTCTCCAGGTTCCCGAGTCTTCCCAGGACTGCGTCCGGTAAGCTCGATCGTGTGAAGTTGCAGGGCACGGCTCCCTTTGGCGGTTTTCCGGTCGTCATTTCAGAGGGGGACGCGCTTGAACAAACCGTGTCCGCAGTCTTCGAATTGTCCCCGGACGAATTGATCATCATGAACATCTGGCGGGAAGTGCTGAATCTGGAAGTGTCTGACAACCGTGGCAATTTCTTTGAGATGGGTGGGCAGTCGGTTCAGGCTGCGCAGGTCATATCGCGCCTGGAAGAGGTGTTTGGGGTCAGGATGACGTTCCGCCAGTTTTTTGATGCGCCAACGATTTCCGGACTAGCTGCGCTGCTCGTTGCGGCGTCAGGCGCGGAGTGAGCAGATACGGTCGACTTTTTTTCAGGTCGCCTGCTGGATGGTCTGAATGGCAAATCCGCTGAACAACACGGCGCCAGTTGCGAGCAACACGGCCAGTAACCGCGCGAACACCTTGACCCAGACACGGCCTGACAAGCCTGCGCACCACCACAGGTAGATCGGCGTCCCCACCAGGGTGAGCGGGAAGTTCAAGCCAAAACCATAGCCGCCGATGAACCAGCGTTGCATGGCATCGGCCGTGATCAGCACTACACCGCCAGCAAAGGCGGTCATCACAAATCGTGCGGTGCCAGACAATCGTGTCAGCCGCGATTCTGCAAGCGGCACCCACCAGGAGACAAACGCAATCGGTCCAACCAGGCCGATGCCGATTCCCAACGCTGCCGGTCCGAAAGCGGCCGATGAGCGGAATCGGCTGCTGATGAAGAGCAGAGCCATGGCGATCAGACTCATGGCCAGCGTGGCGTGGCCAACATCACCCGCTGCAAAAAAGGCGAGGCTGCGTGCGACGTTGGGTTCGGCCTTGACCAGCGAGACGCCATAGATGCCAATGCCGGCAAGTGCGAGACAGGCCAGTGCGCCGAAGATGCTGTGAGCCCGGAGCCTGTGCAAGGCGATTGCGGCCAGCGCTGTACTCAGCAGGAAACTGATCCAGCTGCCGCTTGAACCGAACCAGAGATATCCGAGCACCGCGCCGAGAATACCTGCTGTAGAAATTCCGAGTAGCCACAGCGGGCTGACAAATCGGTTCTGCAAATGCAGTCCAGCGACGGCGAGAAACGCGCCACCCGCAAAGGCCATCAACCATCGCGGTGTATTCGCGGCGATGGCGAAGTCAGCAATTTCGCCGAGGTGCAATCTGAATTGCAGGCTCATTGCACCAAGCGCGATCAACAACCCAATGGCCGCCCATAGTCCGGTGCGAATCGTCGCGCTCATGGTGTTTTCCAACTCTCCCTGGAGTCGCCAAGCTTATCTTGAGAAACCGGAGCGAGACACCTCAGATCTTTGGCTGACTGGTAGACTGCTGCCTGAGCCTGCGTGCATAGCAGGCTTTCCACCGATTCAACCAGGGAGTGATCTTGGCCTCCGATCATCAGTCACCACGCGGATTTGGCTTCGACACGCTTTCCGTTCATGCCGGCCAAGCGCCTGACCCCACCACAGGCGCGCGCGCCACGCCGATTTACCAGACGGCGTCGTTTGTCTTCAAGGATGCAGACCAGGCGGTGGGCCTGTTCAATATCGAACGTGCCGGACACGTGTACTCGCGACTGTCCAATCCCACCAATGCGGTGCTCGAAGAGCGCATCGCCGCGCTGGATGGCGGGGTAGGGGCGATTGCTGCGGCCAGTGGTCAGGCGGCCATGCATCTGGCGATTGCGACGATCTGCAGCGCCGGTGATCACATCGTCGCCTCGCGGTCGATTTATGGTGGTACCCACAATCTACTGGCGTATACGCTGCCGCGCTTTGGGATTCAGACCACCTTTGTTGATCCGCGCAACGTGGAGGGTTTTGTCAACGCGATTCGTCCAAACACGAAGCTGGTCTTTGGTGAAA
>CAMDVY010000059.1 GCA_945878745.1 Klebsiella pneumoniae
CGTTGCGGTGGTAGGACGCGGTTGCATAAGCGTCGTTCGCCGCCTGGTCCTCGAACGCGATGAAGTACACATAGGTGAGTGGCTGGTTAGCCACGCGCCGCACCTCATACATCTTTGGCTCAGGCTCATGGGTGTGGATGTTGGCTACCAGCGTCGACACCAGCGTCTCGAACTCCGCCACCTTGTGGGCGAGCACCTTCAGGCGAATCAGCATTCCGATCATTTCATCGCTCCTCTTTCCTAACGAAGGGCTTGTCGACAAGCCCTTTCTTGAGTGCGCAGACTATAGCGCCACCAGCAGAGGGGTTGGCGCGTTCTTCGAGACCACGTGTGGCTGGTGAGCAGGCAAGTCTCAGCGCAACTTCAGCAGCAGCACGAGCATCAGCGGTGTGCCGATCGCTTGCAGCAGCATGAATCGGACGAGTACCTGGGTACCGGTCCAGCCCAGATTTTTGCGCATGTGATCGTGCAACGGATAGCGCACGTCGCGAAAGATCGGGATCCGGAAAAAACGTAGCAATGCAACTTTCAGTAAACCTGTGCCGCCGTTCACAAGCACTACTGTAGCAACCACGAAGACCAG
The DNA here is from genome assembly GCA_945878745.1 of Klebsiella pneumoniae. Taxonomy (GTDB): domain Bacteria; phylum Pseudomonadota; class Gammaproteobacteria; order Pseudomonadales; family Azotimanducaceae; genus SYFY01. Next base: position 584 of record CAMDVY010000059.1, read on the forward strand.
GAATGGATTGCCGCTTGCGAGTACCAGCACACCCATCAGCAAACCGATTGGCCGAGAACCTGCATCCCCCATCATCACCACGCTCGGATTGCAGTTGTACCAGATATAACTGGCCAGGCAGCCGACCATCGCAAACGCAAACATGGACCATTCCGGCCCACTCTCATAGTGCGGAACCAGGAGGTATGCAGATATCTCCTTGTGGCCGACGATGCCGTAGAGGATCGCACCTAGAAAAACCAGTGCCAATGCTGACAAGCTCCCGGAAAGGCCATCAACGCCATCCGTCGCGTTGGTGGAGTTGATCATTACCCAGATTAACATTGAGCCCAGCGTGACGAACAACCATGCCTCGACGTGCAATGGGCTCTTGACGAACGGCAACCAGACATCAAAGCCACTGAAATGGCAGACTGCCATGGCTGCAATCACGCTGATCAGCAAGTCACAAGCGCCAAGCGCGTATTCGCTCCATCCGCCACGGGTTCGATCATCGAGATAACCGACGAACATCGCGGCCAGCATGCATGCGATCACTACCAGATACGGCCAGCTCAATGGCACGATCAACAAAGCCACGAAGCTGAAGATGGGCACGAAGATGGCGCCAGCGCCCATCGGCTTGCCTACACTTTTATCGGCATCCACCGCGAATGCACGGCCCTGATCCTTCGGCAGCAGGTGCCAGAATCTTGGAAGCGCCCAAAAGGTGAGGACGACGGCCAACGCCGCGCCCATTCCGGCGAGGAAAAGATAGCTGGTGAATAGTCGCAGCGGGCCAAAGAGGTGGCCAAAGTGCTCAGCAAGAGATTGAAGAATGGTCTGATCTTCCCAGCGGTAGCGGCCGTGATGTTAACAAAATTGAAGGGCGTTAATACGCGGGCCAACGATCCAGTTGCGTCGCGCGGTTAACTTTACAAATTAGAAACCGTACCTTTACTCCCGTCGAATCACTTTACCCCAGCCGCGCCAGCGCAGCGGACCTTTGGGAGTGTCGCTTCTGCCAGATGCTCTTGGACAATCTGAGCGATCAGGCAGTGCCCGGTAGTGTTCGGATGAGTCCAGTCCCAGAACAGGTACTGATCGGGTGCGTCGCAGACTGTGCCGTTCTGCAGACAGGGTCGGTCCAGTCTCAATTTTGCCGCAGCGGCTCGGGACTGCAGATCATCGGTCAGGTCCAGGCGACTGATGTGGTTGTCCGGCCAGGTCTTGGCAGCTTGCTCAACACCTTTGGCCACGGCCGCTTCGAGTCCGGTTGCGGCGTCGTTGAAAATCCGAGAGGTCGCTTCGTCGAGCAGCGGCACCAGAGTGTTCTTTCCTGTGCTGACGACGACTATTCGCCCGAAACCGAATTTTACCGCCCGCTCGACGAGCGTCATCGTGTTGGCTGTTGCCTGGTCGACCATGACACCGACACCACCCAGTGGGAGCGGCGTCCGCAGTTCCTCCAATAATCGGCGGGGGTAGTTCATGGTGGCAGCGGTTGACGCCAACACCAAGTCGTTGACGCCGCCCCAGATGATCAAGGTGTCGTCTGCTGTAAACGTGTAGCGCCGGTGCATGTTCTCGAATTGCCATTGCATGCCGTATGGCGCATAGGTCGGTAGTAGCCATCCTCCCACCTGCAGTGTCAGTTCGTAGCCGGTCGTGGCACGGGCGACAGCGTAGTTGACCACTCGGGCGGTCAACGGAGGCGGGGAATCCGGTGGGACTGTCCAGCCAGTCAGAATGTCCTGGCCTGGGAAAAGCTGACTTGGCCAGACGGGGCCGTTCGAACGCAGGCCGGGGTATGGATTCGACTCACTGACCGGATCAACTGCATCTGGATTCAACGCTGCAAAGTTGCCGGTATCTGTGTACCTGTCGCCAACGACGAAATAACGCGGTGTGGCAGCCAGGCCGGGATGTGGGATTTGCGCCAGGATCAGTCCGGCAACAAGACACCAGACGGACGCAGATAGAGGGGTATGTACAAAGCGCACGATGATTTGCCAGATTTTGTGAACAGTATTCTTGCCAGCTTGTGCGCCTCTTCGCAACTGTCCGACGAACCCCTTACAGAGCCACCGTCGTCGCGACAGGATGTATCGTAAAGTGGACACCTGTATCGCCTGGCTGTAATCGCCGGCGTCGACGTAAGGAGACATGGGCAAATGCAGCACCTTTCAAAGCGACACGATTCGAAAAAAGGTGTCGGGCCAATCGAGCACGGAACGCAAGGGATGGAAGACAAGCTGGAGAGTCTGTTTCATGTGCTGTTTCCCGAGACTCGGGCCATGCTTCCAGAAACGATTTCCGTAGATTTGGTGCCCCACTGGGATTCGGCTGCGCACGTCAATCTCATTGCCGCAATTGAAAGTGAATTCGATGTGTTTTTTGACGACGTCGAGGCGCTTCTCGAGTTAACCGACTTCCGGTCAGTCTGCCGATACGTTCAGAACACCATCGCTCTTCAATAGCCAAATCGTGAAACGCTATCGGATCCAAGGCCCGTGAAGTTCCTCGAAGCTGCTGCGTTGGCCGGACAAGCTGCAACGTCACCAACTTTCCTGCTTGCCAGCAGCGCCAATCTGTCTGCTCTGGAAGTTTTCGTGGCAGCGCACGGTGTATTGGCCAAAAACCCCGCGCGGATGGTCCAGCTGCCATTCGGTACCATGCAACAACACTTGCGCTTCGGCGCGCATGACGCGAGTGAAGTTCGTCTACTGATGCCGTGGGATTTTCTACCGGAACTCGATTGGCGGACCGGAATCGGTGCAGTTCGTGCGAGCTTCGAGGACATGCTCAGCCGAATCGACGAACTGGAATTGTTGCTCGCCAGTTGCCTCGGTACATCCATTTACCTCGACTGCCCATTTCCTCCCTGTCACCACGATCATCGGAGCAACGAATCCCTGCGATTGCGACTGCTTGCTGCCGGAGCTCGTCTTGGTTGTGTTCTCCCGAAGGAAATGTTCAGTCTGGACAACTACTGTGCCACCGGAAGTGTTCTGTCACCGCGGACGCTCGATGCGGTCGCAAGCGAAATCGTGCGGAGCAGATCAGCAAATCCGGCGCCAGGGAAAGTGCTGGTCACCGACCTCGACGGAGTGATGTGGCACGGCGTGATCGGCGAGGATGGCGTCAACATCACCTGTGCACCAAATGGTCGCGGCTACTCACATTTCATATATCAGAACTTGCTCCGTACGCTTCAGAGGCGAGGTGTGATTCTAGCGGCTGTCAGCCGCAACGACGCACAGCTTGCCGAAACCGGACTGAGTCATCCTGAGATGACACTCAAACGCGACGACTTTGCCGCTGTGCTGGCTTCCTATCAGCCCAAGTCGATTCAGATTGAGAGCCTGGCGCGACACCTGAATCTAGGTCTTGAGAGTTTTATCTTCGTCGATGACAACCCGGTTGAGCTGCACGAGGTGCAATCAGCCTTGCCCCAGGTGACCACGGTGCAGTTTCCGGTTTCGGTCAATGAGCTGCCGACACTCTCCAGGCAACTGGACCAGCTCTTTTCCAGGGCGAATGTCACTGAAGAAGACCTCACGCGAACCGACTTGTATCGCGTTTCCCTTGCAGGTCTTGCACCGATGCAAGCCGAAGGCGCCGATCTTACGGACTTTCTTCAACAACTGTCGATGCGTCTGACCATTCGCGAACCTGGTCTGGAACATTCCGCGCGTGCGCTCCAGCTCATCAACAAGACCAATCAGTTCAATTTGAATGGCCAGCGGCTGGATAACGACCAACTTCGCCAACACTTGCAGGCTGGGGCTCGCCTCTTTACCGCAACTCTGGAAGACCGGTTCGGCACCCACGGAGAAATACTCGCCTGCCTGATATCGAAGGACGGCGTCGTCGAAACCCTCGTCATGTCATGTCGTGTGTTCCAGCGGCGGGTGGAGTCAGCCTTTCTGGCCCGTATGAATCAGCTGCTCCAGTTTCCTCTCCTGCGCTTTCGCTATCAGCACACCGCGAAGAACGAACCGACGCTGCAGTTCCTGAGGGTTCTGCTGGGGCAACAAGTTGGTGCACCTGACCCGGCTGCCGGGCTGGTAATCATCAATGCGGCGGCACTGAACGTTGCGTGCAATGGCTCTCTGGCGCTCTTTGAGATGGATCTCAAGTGAGCTCAGGTCAGGCGCAATGGTTGTGGTCTGGCGATACCAGTCTTCATGTGACCCTGCATCTGCCGACTGGCGCTTATCGCGACCAGTGCATCGTCGTCGTGCCCCCGGTGGGACATGAATACACCCATTCGCACAGCTCAGTGCGCTTGTTGTGCGAGCAGCTTTGTACGGCTGGCTTTCCTGTGGCTCGATTTGATCTTGAAGGCACTGGCAATTCCTGGGACGGTACGGCGCCTCAGACTCTGTTAGCCGCCTGGGTGCGCAATGTCGAGGACGTTTTTGTCTGGTTAAAAACACTGACGGGTTGCCAGAGCGCCGGGATTGTCGGCCTGCGAATGGGTGGGAGCATCGCTGCGCTGTACACCCAGAGACATCCTGTACGTAGTCTCTTGTTGTGGGCGCCCTGCATCCACGGCGGAGCTTTCCTGCGAGACTGTCAAATGATCGGCACGGCGTCGCAGTACAAGAAGGATACCGGCAAGCTTGATTGTGGCGGAATTGTCCTGGATGTTGACGCGCAGAATGACATTGCTGCGTTCCGTCTTGATCGCGTTGCTCCGTCGGCAGAACGAGTGTTTTTGCTGGATCGCGACGATGCGCCGAGCGGAGCAGCTGTTCGCAACTGGCTAGCGCCGACTGGAATCGAGCTGGCCACAACAACACAGCCCCGCTATGCGCAGATGATGCGTCAGTCCATGCACTCGCTGGTACCGATAGACGCCATCACGGAAATGGTGACCTGGTTCAACGCAGATGAATCCACCCGTGACAAGACAAGGAAACTCACGGCGCTCACCCCGGCGCCGGATGCGCCGAATCCGCGCAATGAGATGTTCTGCCAGTTTGGCGTCAATGGCTTGTTCGGAATCCTGCGTCGACCAACTGACAGACCTGCTTCGACACTCGAATCTAGTCGCACCGATGTCGTCATCATTCCGAATGCTGGTGGAGGACACCACGTGGGGCCTTGTAACCTGCATGTCTCTCTGGCAAGAGCCCTTGCGGATGCGGGCATCGCCTCCTTCCGTTTCGATCTGCGAAATCTCGGCGACAGTGTGACGGGAATGCCGCCAACGGTGGACCAGCCCTATCCCCGGGAAGCGTGGCAGGACTTGTCGATCGTTCTCGATGAACTCCATGTTCAGCATGGGTTTTCGCGTTTTGCCGTGGCGGGTCTGTGCTCCGGCGCATTTATCGGTTTTGGAGCATTGAATCGATTTCTGGCGGGCGAAAGCCAGCATCCAATTGCATTATCGGTGCTGATCAACCCGTCGATCTATTATTGGGACGAGAGGCTGGTGACGAACGACTGCATGAACTCCAGTCGTTATGAAGATGTGGTATCTGCCTATACAGAACAACTCGCCAGCGCTGACAAATTCAGGAAGCTGCTCTCCGGCGAAGTAGACTTGATGCGCGCGGTTTCAACCACGCTGTCCCGAATGGTGACGAAGTTGCAAAGTCTGGCATTCAGCCTGCTAGATCGTGTCGGTATGACGAAGAGCCGGATCGCGCGGGACATCGAAGCGGCGGCGGCGCGCGGCTGCCAGGTACAGGTGTTTGCTGCTGCTGGTGATCCTGCAATGGCCATTTTGCGCAATCTCGGTGGCCACGCGGTACAGCGATTGATCGACAACGGCACCTTGCCTGTGACGACTCTCAGCGGTGCGGATCACACCTTCTCGTCAGCCGAATCAAGGGACAGGCTCGTCAGTGCCCTCGTTAACGACATCGACACAACACTGCGCAATTTGGCCTGACACTCCGGGCTAGTGGGAGCGATCTCCCGATCGCGATTCACCCAGAGCGCAAGCTACCCTTCACTGGCAGTCGCCCCACTCCTTCCTCTCCACCACGCCCTGGCTTCATACTCCATCCAGTACCAAACACACGTCCGGTATTCCCTGCCAACTGGAGCGCAACCATGAATCAGCACTATCTCGATGCCGCCAGGAAAGTAGGTTCTTTTCTGGAGTCGCAGCGAATAGAAGGCCCGAATGGTGCGCTATGGCAACGTAATGCCGGGCATCCCGGCCGCCCGGTGCACACGCTTTATCACGGCAGCGCCGGAATCGTTCTGTTCTACCTCGAACTGCGCCGGGCCACCGGTGAATCTCAGTGGCTATCCGTGGCCGCCGATGCCGGCCGTCAGCTAAGTCACTACGTCCAGCAAAAACTGGATGCCAAAGAGCATCTCACCATCGGCTTGTTCAGTGGCTGGCCGGGATATGTGTTTGTCCTGGATCAATTGAGTCTCGCCACAGGCGATCAGTCCTTCCGAACCTTGGCGCAGTCGGTCTACCTGCAGATTCTTGACCAAGCGAGTGTGATTGGCGCCGGTATGGGGTGGATTGAACCCATGCCGTTCGCCGATATCACTGGCCACTCGGGTGATCGGGAAATCTATGATCTCTCAGTTGGCGCAGCGGGGGTCGGGTTGCTCTGCCTGTACGCTCATGAACATGATTTACATCCCGAAGCGCTGGATCACGCGCGACGCGTCTGCGACCGATTGCTGGAAGTCGGTGAAACAACATCGGACGGCAAACGATGGAAGGTGATGTCGGATATGCCGTGGACCTTCAACGCTCCCAACTTCGCGCACGGCGCAGCTGGTGTGGGATATCTGCTGGCAAGAACCGCTCAGGCGACCGGTGACGATAAATATCTTCAGGCGGCGATTGAGGCAGCGAAATACGTCGTGTCTCGCAGCTACCCGAGTGGTGATGGCCATCTGGTCTGTCACACCGAAGACAGGCAACCTCCAGAGCTTTTCTATCTGGGTGTATGCCATGGACCCGCAGGCACTGGCAGGTTGATGTATCTCCTGCACACTCTGACCGGGGATGTGAAGTGGGATCACTGGTTGCGTGGCAATGTCACCGGCCTGCTTGCAACCGGAGCGCCGGAGAGTCGTACACCGGGGCTGTGGCAGAATTACGGCCAGTGTTGTGGTGACGCTGGCATCGGCGACTATGCATGTTATCTGCTTCGGGCAACGGGTGATGTATCGTACCGGGAGCTTGCGCAACGCATTGCCGAACAGCTCATTCGAAATGCCACGCCGGGCCAGATCGGACAGGCTTGGCAACAAGCCGAACACCGGAACCGACCGGACTTCATTGAAACCCAGACCGGTTACATGCAAGGCGCTGCCGGGATTGGCAGTTTCCTGCTGCATCTCGCCACGGTTGACGACGAGACAACGGCCAAGATCACGTTGCCGGATATCCCTTTCCCCGAACAACGCAAGGCAGTTCTCGCTTAACGGATTTACGCAGTCGCCAACCTCACAACATCAGGAGCCCGTCAGATGTCCGCACACGAATTGGTCGTCACCTCGAACGATGTGGAAGGCAGTCGCGCACTTGCACGGCAGCTTGGAGGAATCGTCTACATTGATGATCGGGCAGATACCGGATCCCTTCCATTTCGTGCGTTGATACGTCTGCCTCTGGATGGTCGATCGGCTGCAGAATCTGCTGACCTGGCAGGGATTTCATTGGGTGCATACCGTGTAACGCCCAGAGAAATAAAAAGTGGATCCATGTCGGTTGTCGCACTGCACGCCATGGTTCGACACCCCGATCTGTCCCATGCACAGGCAGATGCGCATTGGCACCTTCAGCATGGACCGCTGGCATTGATACACCATCCCTACATGAGCCAGTACATTCAGCTGTCAGTGGATGAGTGTTTGTCCGGTCCGTCATATGACGGGTTTGCATTGTGCGGTTTTTCGAACCTGGAAGATCTGAAGCAGCGTTTTTTTGCCGGGCCGCCGAGTATCGATGTCATTCGCACTGACGTGGGCAAATTCTCCGATGTTCGTCGGTCTCCCCGTCGTTTAGTTGCCCAGGTGATTCACCCGTGAGCTGATTCAGCAGTCCGGGTGGCACCGATTGGCCAGAGCTCCCGCAAGCCCCTAAACCGCGTTTGATCTGGGCTGAAAGATGGACAGGTTCAGTTCATCCGCCAGAGATTTCACAGCGGCGAGACCCGCGACACTATTGCCCTTCGCGCCCAGCGCCGGTCCGTAACTGGCGATGGAACACAACCCGGGAACAATGGCGAGCAGACCACCGCTCACCCCGCTTTTTGCAGGCAAGCCGACTTCCACCGCAAATTGTCCGACCTCGTCGTACAACCCACACGTGAGCATCACCGCAAGCAGTTTGCGATTCTGCCTGGCATCCAGAATCGGTCGACTCAGCAGCGGGTCGATCCCTCCGTTGGCGAGAAACAAGCCCATGCGTGCAAGGCCGGTCGCAGTGGTTTGAATGGCACACTGCCGGATGTAGGTTTCGCAGGTCAGCATGGGGTCGTCGATGATTTCGAAATGCCGCATGTAGTTGGCGAGCGACCGATTGCGAAAGCCGGTGCGCCACTCGGAACGATACACATCCTCATCCACCTCGAAGACACCCCTTGGACAGATCGTTCGCAGGAAGTTCTGAAAGTGCAGGATCTTCTGTTCGACAGTTGCGCCACGCAGACGACCTGAGACGACGATGGCACCGGCGTTGATCAGTGGATTGCGCGGTTTGCCTTGTTCTTCTTCCAAACGCACGATGGAGTGAAATGCGTCACCACTCGGCTCGACCCCAACACGGTTGAAAACCTCATCATCGCCATCGCTGAGCAGGCACGCGAGAGCGAAGATCTTCGAGACACTCTGCAGTGAAAAATCCAGGTCGGCATCGCCGGCGGTGACAGGCTCTTCGGCACCCAGTGGATGCACGGCAAGGCCGAACCAGCCTGGGCTGGCGCTTGCGAGTTCTGGAATGTAGTTGGCTACAGCTCCAGAACCCAAGGCCCGTCGCCCGGCTTCATAGGCGCGCTTGACGATCACTTCCAATGCAGCTCGGTCTTCAAGCATTACAGTTCCCCACCGCGAAAAGAGTCGGGATTTTAGCGCCAACGATGCCGGGACAATCCGATTTGTTCGTTCTGCCGTATATTGGGTTGTCGTTACTGGAGTGTGGAAGGATGTGGTCAGCAGATGATGAAGCGGCGGTCAGGTTGGCCCACGGCCGGTACTTTCAAGCACTTGGCAGTGGGAATATGGACGGGCTCGCCGAAAATTTCGTGTTTCCCGCGGTGTTCAAGGGCTTTCTTGAAGACACCGTCATCGCGACAGACAAAGCGTCTTTGCTGACTACGTACGAAAAGTTGATTGCAGCTGCGCCGAAGGCGACACGTACCGAGCTGATCAGTCAGAACGTCAGTTATCTCAGGCCGGACGTCTACATGCTGACCATGGATTACAAGCAGTATGACCCTGATGATTCGCGGATCCACGAAGGCCGTGCTGTCTATTTCATGAAGCGGGTAGGCGATGGCTTCAAGCTGTTTGCCGTATTCTGACCAACCGGTTACGGAGTCAGTATTTCACGCCGAGGTACGCAGCGATCGCTCCGGTGGCAATGATTGCTGAAACTATGCGCACTGCGAGCCAGGTTTCGATACGTGACTGTTCTTCGATATAAACCTGCGTTTCCTCTTCGTTCATACTCGCCAGTTGAGTCGTCAATCGGAACCGCGAGTTGGTGTTTTTCTTCTTTGGTACCGCGACGAAAAGTTCAGGTGTTTCGCTCAGCCGCTGATGCACGTTTGCAAAAGCAATGTCGGTGCAATCGGCGACTTCAGCGGCCGTCAGTGACTGCGATGGATGTTCACGAAAAGCACGACACATCCGGCTCAGTGTGCTGGTACGCCCGCGAAATCGAAGTCTGGTAATAGGGACGGAGCCGGGACGTGCCATCAACATAAGCTCTAGGAGTTCCAGGGCGTATCATGTCTTGCTTCCGCTAACGAGACCAGCCCGCCGTTTGGTGCACGAGCAAAGGGTACCGACCGGTTAACGACAGGAGGTCTTGGCACGGCTTGTGCTGCCCATCCTCAGGGACAACTACCGAGGCCTTCTTCATGCTGACCGATGTGGCCATTAACCTGTTTTGCAAGGATCACGTCCGCACGTTCGAGTTTTATCG